>NZ_JAAGPQ010000005.1:0-154305 GCF_017104985.1 Paraburkholderia sp. Ac-20342
CGCCCACCGCGTGGCGGCCGCGGCGCTGGCGTACGTGCCGGCCGGCGACGTCGCGATGCGCCTGAGCGTGGCGGCTCGTTCCGGGGCGCGCATCGGCGATCTGACGCGTCTCGCCGGGCTGGCCGGCAACGTGCCGCCGTTCGCGCCGCGGCCTGACCTCGACCACGACCACGACGAAACGCTCGACATACACCACGGCGGCGGGCTGCTCGACGACGTGGCCGCGCCGACGGTCGTGCTGGCCGGCTCGTCGTATTCGCTCAATTCCGGCTTTGCCGACTATCTGCAACTCGCGATGAAACAGGAGATCGCGCAGCAAAGCCGCGTGGGCAGCGGCTTTGCCGGCAGCGCGATCGAACTGCTGCGGCATCACCCCGAGCGGCTCTAGGGTGTGCGGCTGCTGATCTGGGAGTGGCCGCTGCGCTCGCTTTACCAACCGCTTACCGACGATGAAAACGCCTATCTGGCGCAACCATGACAACCCAACAGGATTTCCGATGAAAAATCGTGCTTCACCGAACTGGGCCACGCCGCGCGGCTGGACCGCCGTGCTGGCCTTCGCGGCGCTCGCCGCGTCGATTCACTGCGGCGCGGTGCGGGCTGCGGCGTCGGTGATCGAGGGGCAGGACGGCTGGCTTTTCCCGGGCTGGGAAAGCACCGACAAGGTCGACCGTCCGCAGATCGAGGCTAACGTCAAGCTGATCCGCGAGGCGAAGGATGCGCTGGCGGCGAAGCACGTCGAACTCGTCGTGATGGTGGTGCCGGCCAAGTCGGTGTTCTACCCGCAGCGTCTTCCGGCCGACGTCAGGTTGTCGCCGCAGGTTCAGTCGCGCTACGGCGACCTGCTCGGCATGTTCGCGGCAGCCGGCATCGTCACGTTCGACGATCGGCCCGCGCTGCAATCCGTCGAGCACGACCGCCAGAGCGCGTTCTATCGCGCCGACTACCACTGGACCGCGTGGGCGGCGGAAGCCTCGGCCGATGCGATGGCCGCGCTGATCCGCGGCAAGTTCGCCGTGCCGGCCACCGGCGGCGGCAGCGTGCTCGGCGACTGGACCAACGAGCGGCGCTATGGCGATCTCGCGACGAACTTCATGTCGCCCGAGGACCGCAAGCGCATCGGCCGCGACATCTACACCGTGCGCAAGCAGCCGGAAGCGGCCGACGGCCTGCTCGACAGCGGACCGGCGCAGGTCGAGGTGATCGGCAACAGCTTCGTGCAGCCGTATCTCGGCTATCCGCAGAAGCTCTCGAATGCGCTCGGCGTGCCGGTGGGGCTGGCCTGGAATCCCGGCAACATCGGGCCGTGGAAGACGTTCCTCGATACGGTGGCGAACCCCTCGTTCGCGCAGCACGCGCCCAAGGTCGTGGTGTGGCAGTTCAACGAGGATCAATTGCAGACGCGCCTGGATGCGCCCGATAGCTGGGACCCGAAGAGCGTGATGCCGGCCGCGACCTGGCTGGCCGGCGTGTCGGCGGCGCTGGGCAAGTAGGGCCGATCTGGTTCGGTGGGGCGGGGGTGATTCGGGGGCCTTGGGCGGCCCCGTGGTTCCGGGCAATGCTGGCGGCCTTGGGCAACTCCGCTGGCCCTCTGCGGCCTTACCCGCAGGCCCCCACCTCGCCGCACGCCGTGCAGAAATCGCAGCCGTCCTTGCGAATCACCGCATGCGCGCCGCACGAACCGCATTTGCGTCCGAGCATCGTCTGCAGCCCTTGGGCGCTGGCCGGTTGCAGCAGCGCGTCCGCGCCGTCTTCGGGATGGGCGCGCATGCCGAAATCGGCCGATAACGCCGTGTCCGTTTTCATCTGCCCGCGCGGCAAGCGCGCGAGCAGCCGCGACGGCACCTGATTGCCTTCGGCGTCGAGAAAGCCGCGCCGATACAGAATCTGCTGGATCGCAAACGCGAGCGCGGCCACTTCCGAATCGTGCCAGCGCGGCGCGCGATGGCCGTCGAGACGCTGCACGTCGCCCAGCCGCACCTGGCCGCGATCCCACGACACCTTGCGCATGTCCTGCAGATTGCGCGCGACGAAGCCGCCGCGCGCGGCGAGCGACAGCGAGCGCATCGTCGCCGTGATCCATTGCTGCGACTCGTCGCGCTGGCCGGTCGGGATGAAGAACTCGATCGGCCGCTCGATCGTCACGTCCTCGCCGCCGAGGCGTCCCGTCACCTCGATGAACGACACCGCGACGTACAGCGACTTCTTGCCCGCCTGGGTCAGATACTCGACCTTCTCGATGACTGCCGGCAACTCGCCCTTCGGCCGGTGATCCATCGCGATCCGCAGCGGGTCGAGATCGCTGTCGGCGAGCGTGTCGTCGGCCTGCGCGGGCGCGACGCTCAGCACCGCGCCGAGCGTGTCGTTCGGGCGATAGGTGGCGAGGCCCTTCAGGCCGCTTTTCCATGCGTCGAAATAGAGGCTTTCGAACGCGTCGAACGGATAGTCGGCGGGCACGTTGACGGTCTTCGAGATCGACGTGTCGACGTACGGCTGCACCGCCGCCATCATCTCGAGATGGTCGCGCGCCGACATCTGCAATGCGCTGACGAAGTAGTCGGGCAGCCGGTTCACGTCGCCGCCGAGCTCGCGGTAGAGCCGGTACGCGTAGTCCTCGACGTCGAACGATTCGCGGCCGCCGTCGGCCATCACCTTCATGCGCTTGTAGGTCCACGAGAAGGCCGGCTCGATGCCGTTCGAGGCGTTGTCCGCGAATGCGAGGCTCACGGTGCCGGTCGGCGCGATCGACAGCAGATGGCTGTTGCGGATGCCGTCGCGGCGGATCGCCTGCTGGACGTCGTCGGGCAGGCGCGACGCGAAGGTGCCCGCTTCGAGATAGCGCGCGGCGTCGAACAACGGGAACGCACCGCGCTCCTTCGCGAGTTCGACCGACGCGCGGTACGCCTCGTCGCGCATGAGCCGCGCGATGCGCGCCGCGAAGTCGCGGCCCTCCTGCGCGTTGTAGCGCAGCCCGAGCATCACGAGCGTGTCGCCGAGCCCGGTGAAGCCGACGCCGATGCGCCGTTTCGCGCGCGATTCGTCATATTGCTGCGGCAGCGGCCAGAGCGTGACGTCGAGCACGTCGTCGAGAAAACGCACCTGGGTGCGCGTGCGTTGCGCGAGGCCGTCCCAGTCGAACGACGGCTCACGGCCCTGCAACTGCGCGAACGGATCGACGACGAAGCGCGTCAGGTTGAGCGGCCCGAGGTTGCAGCAGCCGTAGGCGGGCAGCGGCTGCTCGCCGCACGGATTGGTCGCGCGGATCGTTTCGACGGCGCGCAGATTGTTGTCCTCGTTCATGCGCGAGATGAACACGATGCCGGGCTCGGCGACGTCGTAGGTCGAGCGCATGATGCGCTCCCAGATCGCGCGCGCCGGGTGCTCGCCGTAGACCCACAGGCCGTCCTCGCGCCGCCGCACGTCGCCGGCCGCGCGCAGTGCCGGCGACGGCTCCGCGCGATGGACCAGCTGCCACGGCTCGTCGTTTTCGACCGCGCGCATGAATGCGTCGGTCACGCCGACCGACACGTTGAAGTTGTTCCAGCGCCCCTTCGAATGCTTGGCTTCGATGAATTCGAGCAGGTCGGGGTGGTCGCAGTCGAGCACGGCCATCTGCGCGCCGCGCCGCGAGCCCGCGCTTTCGACCGTGCGGCACGAGGCGTCGAACACGTCCATGTAGCTGCACGGGCCCGATGCCGACGAACTGGTCGTATGAACGCGCGCGCCCTTGGGCCGGATCGCCGAGAAGTTGTAGCCGACGCCGCCGCCGCGCCGCATCGTTTCGGCCGCCTGCAGCAGCGCCACGTAGATGCCCGGCAGTCCCTGCTCGTCGACGCCCTGAATCGAGTCGCCGACCGGCTGCACGAAGCAGTTGATCAGCGTCGCGGCGATACCGCTGCCCGCCGCGCTCATGATGCGGCCCGCGCCGAGCG
This sequence comes from Paraburkholderia sp. Ac-20342, assembly GCF_017104985.1. Classification (NCBI taxonomy): domain Bacteria; kingdom Pseudomonadati; phylum Pseudomonadota; class Betaproteobacteria; order Burkholderiales; family Burkholderiaceae; genus Paraburkholderia; species Paraburkholderia sp. Ac-20342. The sequence goes on from NZ_JAAGPQ010000005.1 coordinate 3,933, forward strand.
CGCCGTGCCGCAGGTTGTCCACGAACAGCGCCTCGACCGGCGCGCGCAGTTCCGGCGGCTCGGCCTCGGCGACGCCGCGCGCGACGCGGCGAAAGACGTCGTCGGCCGATTGTTCGTCGCCTTTCGCGTATTTTTCGAGCAGCACGTCGAGCGAGAACTGCTGCGGGGCGATCGGCGTGCCCGCGATCGGCGATGGCGTGGGCGAGGCGGACGCTGCCGGGATCGTGGGGGTGTGCGGCGTGTCTTCTGCCATGATCGGCCCTCAAACGGCGTCGCGGCGGGCGCGGCGCGGTGGGTGGACGGCGCGCACTCAGGTGCCGGGCAGCAGGCCGGCGTGCGGGAGCGGGCGCAACGAGTCCACCTTAACGCACGGGGCGCGAGGCTGCAATCGACGGGGAGCGACCTGGGGCTGCGGCGCGTTCGGCGCTGCCGGGCGTCGTGGGCCGCGCTTGCGCGTGCCGTGCGCGCAAGGACAGCAAAGGCAGTCGGGGCAGGCTGGAAGCCGAGGTGCGCAAGTCGCGCAAATCGCAGCGGGCGAGCGCACCCCGGCGCTCGCGCCAAACCGCAACGGGCATGTATCGGCACAGGCGGCAAAAAGCGGCACTAGCCGCGCAAGCGTCAAACAAGCGGCGCGGCCGCCGCACCAGCCCGGTCGTCAGGCGGCTTCGAGAATCGGTTCGAGGATTTCGGCGCAGATCATCGCGGCCGCATTCGACGGTGCCGGCCGCTCGGCGGGCTTGAATACCGCGTCGCCGCGGCGAATCTTGCGATGCGACACCGCGCAAGTCCCCGAGGTATGCGCCGACCTGCGCCGCCAGCGTTGCTCGCCATAGTGGCAGCGTCCAGGCTCAACCCAGCGGATGACCAGCGTCGTGTCGGAGCTCTCGAGAATTTCGATGCGCACGCCATTGGTAGCGTCAAGAAGGATGGACTCTACGGTCATCATCGGCTCCGTATTGTGGAGTGCCGAATGTAGACTGGTGCGCGCCCAAGAGCCATTGTGCCGCGGTTGAAACTCTGTTCTCTAAACAGAAATAATCGTAAGCCAGTCGTACGATTGGTTGAAATGACGGACGTTGGATGCTTTTTTATGTAATTTTTTAATAGTGTGAATTTTTGCAACGCTGTATTGCCGTCAATGCGACGATGCGGCCACCCGCAAGGAGCGCCGGCGCTTCCTTTAAGATGTGAGGGTCGATGGGGGACCGAGCCGCCAGTTTAGCGGGTTTGAAATTTTCAGGTCGGCTCGCGCGCACCCCCTCAGGAAAACCAGAGTTCACATGATTTCAAGGCCACCCGCAGTACCTCCTCCTGCTCCCGATGCGTCGTCGCCCACTCCGGAGCGTCTGAAAAAACAGAAGGCCGCCTCGCTCGTGCTGTATAGCGGGCTCGTGCTGCTCGCGCTGTGGGTCGTGCGCGATTTCATCGTGGCGGTCGCGTGGGCGGGCGTCGTCGCGATCGCGCTGTGGCCGCTGCTGCACCGGGTGGCGGGCAGCCGCTGGTTCAAGGGGCGCATGACGCTGCTCGCCGCCGTATTTACCGTCGTGATCGCGCTGCTCGTGCTGCTGCCGGTCGGGCTCGGCGTCGCCCAGGCGCTGCACGAGGCGCGCGAACTGAGCGACTGGTTCCGCGGCGTCCAGGAGAGCGGCATCGCGCTGCCGGGTTTCGTCGAGCGCCTGCCGTTCGGCGCGCAGCAGATCGCCGCGTGGTGGCAGGCCAATCTCGCGCAGCCGCTGCGCGATTCCGCCGCGATCAAGGGGCTGCACAGCGGCACGGTGATGACGCTCGGCCGCCATTTCGGCGCGCGCGCCGTGCATGCGGCGATGGTGTTCGGCTTCACGCTCGTTACGCTGTTCGTGATTGTCCAGGCGGGGCCGCGTCTGTCGGGCTCGCTGCTGAAGGCCGTGCGGCGCGGTTTCGGCGAGAGCGGCGCGAACCTCGTCCAGCACATGGCGACCGCCGTGCGCGGCACGGTGGCGGGGCTGGTCGTGGTGGGGCTTGGCGAGGGCCTGCTGCTCGGCGTCGCCTATTTCGTGACCGGCCTGCCGCATGCGGCGCTGCTCGGCTTCGTCACGGCGATCGCCGCGATGCTGCCGTTCTGCGCGCCGATCACGTTCGGCCTCGCGGCGCTGTGGCTGCTCGCGCAAGGCTCGGTTGCCGGCGCGATCGGGCTCGCCGTATTCGGCTCGATCGTCGTGTTCGTCGCCGAGCATTTCGTGCGGCCGGTGCTGATCGGCAACTCGACGCGCCTGCCGTTCCTGCTCGTGCTGTTCGGCATCCTCGGCGGGGCGGAGACGTTCGGGCTGCTCGGCATTTTCATCGGCCCCGCGCTGATGACGGTGCTGATGGTGCTGTGGACCGATCTCGTGCAGTAGCGCGTGTTTTGCGCGCCGTGCCGCCCGCGAACCGGACGGCCCGGCGCGCGGTCCGCTGTTCGCGCCGCGCCGGCGCGCGGCTCAAGGCCGATGCATCGATGGGTGATCGAGCGGACGCTCGACCGGCGGCGGTTTCACGCTCACGCAGCCGAGCGTGTATTTGAGCGCGGCGGGCAGCAGCGCGCTCCACACGTCCCACGTATGCCCGCCGTCGATGATGCGCAGCGCCGCCGGATTGCCCGCGAGCCGCAGATGGGTGTACAGCACCGAGGCGTCGGCCTGGATGTCGAGGTCGTCGTCGCCGGATGCGATGAACATCGGCAGGCGGTACGGCCGGCTCATATAGCGGTCCCACTGCGCCGGATAGTTGAGCTCGTGCCAGATGCGCGGATCGAACTGCCGCTCGCCGAACACGCCGACGCGCCGCGCCGCCGACGCGCGCGGCGGCTCGTTGGCATAGATCGCGGGGCTCAGCAGCAGCGCGCCGCAGAACAGCTCCGGCTGCGTGAGCGCGTAGCGTAGCGCGCCGAAGCCGCCCATCGAGACGCCGCCGATCATCCGGCCGCTACGCTGCGTCGCGACCGCGTAGTGCGTTTCGATCTCGGGCAGCAGATCGTCGAAGAACGCGGTCTCCATTTTTTCCTTGCGGTCGACGTACCAGTCCGTGCCGCCTTGCGGCATCACGATCACGACGGGCGGGATGTCCTTGCGCTCGATCAGCGTGTCGGCCGTGCCTTGCAGATGGCCTTGGGTGAGCCAGTCGTTGGCGTCGCCGTTATTGCCGTGCAGCAGGTAGAGCACCGGCAGGCGCGGGCCGTCCGAGCGATAGGCGCCAGGCAGATAGATCGTGTAGTTCCAGTCGCGGCCGAGTGTATTCGAATGGAAGCTGCGGTTCGCGACCGTGCTCGCGAACGCCGGCGTGCCGACAGCGACGGAAAGCACAACGAGAGCGAGGCTAAAGAGTCGACGCATGTCAGGGTGGGAGACCGGCGCGCGGTTCGCGCGCCGGCCGTCATGCTATCAGCATTGGTACCGGATTTGAGGCGGATGCGAGGCGTGTCGATCTACGTCCGACGCGGCTGGCGCGCTCAGGACGGCGTGCCGAGCCGCGTCGCGACGAGCCGGCCGACATAGCGCTTGAGCGGCTCGACGCCAAGCCCGACCGCGAACAGCGCGCCGACGGCCGCCGCATCGGCGAGCAGGCCGAGCGGATAGTTCAGATAGCCGTCGGTGGCGGCATACAGCACCGAGTCGATCACGAGCGAAATCACCGCGCCGGCGATAAAGCACAGCAAGCCCTGACGTCCGATCAGGCCGATCCACGGCAGCCGGCGGGCGAGCTTTTTCGCCCAGCCGAGCTGGATCAGATTCGCGGTGAGCCACGCGATCGCGAGGAAGTTGCCGGCGCGCAGGTAGGACAGGTTCTGCTTGAGGCTGCCGGGCAGCGGCGCATGCTCGAGAACGAGCTTGTAGTAGGCGGCGCCCGCGACCACCGCGAGCGCGCACAGGCTGACGAGCCAGCCGAGCCGGTGCGCGCTCACGCGCTGATAAACCGGCTGGCAGCGCGCGAGCACGCCGAGCACGAACATCAGCTGCCACGCGAACGGGTTGAAGTCCCAGTGCATGTCGGGTGCCGAGGGCAGGTATTGGCCGATCGCCGGGGCGCCGGCCCACAGCGCGACGCTGCCGGCGAGCAGCAGCCACGGCTGGCGGCGCGCGAGCGGCAGGATGGCCGGTACGAGCAGCGCGAAGAACGCATACATCGGCAGCACCGAGGCGAGATACGGCTGGCGGCGCAGCAGCAGGATGTCGCGCAGCGCGGCGAGCGGGGTGTCGATGAGGTCGTCGAGGTCGGTGGTGGCGAGATTCGGCCCGTCGATGCTGAATGCGGTGAGCACCGCGCTCACGAGCAGCATGAGCCCGGCGGTGACGAGAAACGCGCGGTAGATCTCGAACGAGCGCCGCAGGAAGCGGCCGCGCGCGATCGTTTCGCTGCGCCGCTCGGCGAGCGTGGCATAGGCCGTGGCGGTCGCGAAGCCGCCGAGGAACACGAACACTTCGGCGGCATCGCACAGCGCATACGCATGCAGCGTGACGCGCGACAGAATGCTGCCGCCAATATGATCGACGACGATGATCAGCAGCACGAGTCCGCGGAAAAAGTCGAGTTCGATCAGACGGGACGAGGATTGTTGCATTGTTTGCGTCAAAAGCAGCCCCGTGAGACGGCCACGCTGATCCAGCGGGGCGGGTGTCTCACACGGCGTTTTTAGTATGGGGTGGGGTGTCGCGGCGGGCTGCGCTCTTCATGCGCCCAGTCCGCGCCCCGCGTTGCCGCGCTCGACCGGCGGCGGAGCGCCGTGTCAACGGACTGTAAACCTGACCCCCGGTGCGGCGCGGAGTTCCGCTGCGTCGCAGCAAAGGCGCCCGATTATATTTCTTTCTGTGACAAAGCTGTTGGGAACGGTACGGCGCCATGCGGATTACCGCATCGGCGGCCCCTTATCGGCGACTCGTCTTCGCCGTGCTCACGCGCCACGCGCGCCGTCGCTTACCCGAACCCCACTGACGAAAAAAGGGGCAAGCGCACCGAGTGGAGAATTAGCAACATTCTCGATCATCGGCGCTTCCTCTCATGGACGGCCAGCCGCCGTCGTGTGACGATTTCCGGAACGCGCAGGTGAACGGAGCAGTCGGCAGAACTGCCCGGGGCATCGAGAACAAGCATCAATCAAGAACAAAGCGACCGGATCGAGTTGTCCTGTTACTCGAAGTGCAGGGAGATCATCATGAACAGGCAAGTGTTCGCGCTGGCTGTCTCCATTGCTGCGTCCGCCGCTTTCGTCGTGCCTGCGCGCGCGCAAACCAGCGTCACGCTCTATGGCGTGATCGACGAAGGCATCAACTACACCAACAATGCCGGCCGCGGCCATGTCTACGAACTGGCGAGCGGGCTGGCGCAGGGCAGCCGCTGGGGCCTCAGGGGTTTCGAGGAACTGGGCGGCGGTCTCAAGGCAATCTTCCAGCTTGAAAACGGCTTCGACCTGAATTCCGGACGGCTCGAACAGGGCGGCCGCCTGTTTGGCCGCCAGGCGTTCGTCGGCCTGAGTTCGGTGCCGTACGGCACGTTGACGTTCGGCCGTCAGTACGATTCGGTCGTCGACTATCTGGCGCAGACCACGGCCAACGGCAGTTGGGCCGGCGAGCTGTTCTCGCACCCGTACGACAACGACAACACCGACAACACGTTTCGCCTCGACAACACGGTCAAGTACACGAGCCCGTCGATTGGCGGCTTCCAGTTCGGCGGCACCTACAGCTTCAGCAACGACACCGGCTTCGCGAACAATCGCGCCTACAGTTTCGGCGGGCAGTACGCGTATGGCGGCCTGCTCGTCGCGGCGGCGTATCTGCAGGCCGACAACCCGGGCAACGGCTCGAACGGCGCGATCACCGCCAACGACGCCGGTTTCGTCGCGACGCGCATGCGCGTGTTCGGCGGCGGCATGACCTATACGTTCGGCCCGGCGACGGCCGGCTTCGTCTACAGCAACTCGAACTATCTCGATCCGACCGGCAACGGCTATCTCGGCATCGCGCCGCTCGTGCCGCTGGTTCCCGTGACGCCGCCGGGCGTGCTGCTGAACTCGCTCAAATATCAGAACTTCGAGGTGAACGGCAAGTATCAGATTTCGCCGATGCTGTTCGTCGGCGCGCAGTACGTCTACACGATGGAAACCTACGACGCGTCGAACGGCGGCGTGAAGCCGCGCATCCATACGTTCGGGCTGATGGCGGATTACAACCTGTCCAAGCGCACTGACGTTTATCTGCAGGGCGAGTACCAGCAACTGACGGGCGACTCCACGCTGTCGATTCTCGACTACGCGTTTATTCCGGGCACGCAGTCGCCCTCGTCGACGTCGAAGCAGGTCGTCGTGCGCGCGGCTATCCGGCATAAGTTCTAGCGTTTTCACGCTGCGCGTTATTGGTTGGTGTAACGCGGTTTTTTCTTTTTCTCCAGGGCGCGGAGGTTGCCGGAGCCTGGCGGTTTTGTTTGCGGCGAGCAGGTGCAGCGAAAACTCTATTCCTGTCTCGTCTTCATCTCCTTATTCCTTATTTCTATCCCTGGACCGGGCGCCGGTCCGCTCTCCTGACGGCGCGCATTCCACGACGATCTGCAGCCGCGATGCCCGGCAATTCAAGTTCCGGGCATGCCTGCCGATATGACAAATGTTAAATAAACGCGAATCGCTCACCGGACGGCGGCGTTTCCGCTTCCAGCCGCGTCGGCTATCCGCTTCCGCCGAATCGGCAGGCCATGGGCGGGAATCCGGCTGGTAACGGTTGTATCAGAGTGTTCGAAGCGGGGCGTTTTCGTTAAAAGTCACTTTACAATTTCGCCGGAATTTTGATCGGCAATCCGGTCCCGATCCGATCTGTTTCGCTGGAGTTGCGCGGTTTTGATGTCTGGAGTCCGGACATGACCGGCCTTCGGCAGCGATTGGAACGGGCCGGCCGGGCATGGGATGAGCGCCGTACGAGGCGGTCTCGCCGTGCCGCGGATGAGGCCGCGCGGCACGAGATCGCGCGCAGCGCTGCGGCATGGCGACATCCGGTCCGTCCATGAACAAGGCAGGAGTCGAACAGGATGAAAAAACGTTTCGACAGAACGAGACTGGTCAGTCTCGCTGGCGTGTGGGTTGCGCTGGCAGTCAGCGGTTGTGCGAACGTCGGGCAGCAGAACGCGCAGAACGGCGCGGCGTCGGGTGCGACGGCCGCCTCCGGCGTGCCGGCGGCGAATACGGCGGTAACGGGCGTGGCGGCCGATGGCGCGGCGTCTGCGGCGCTGACCATCGACGCCAACCAGAGCGCGTCGCTGAAAAAAGCGCCGCCGCTCGTTTATCGCGTCAAGCATGGCGACACGCTCGCGCGCATCGCGCAGCATCATCATGTGAGCGTCAGGCAGTTGCAGGCGTGGAATGGCATGAAGCCGTCGTCGCGGTTGAGGCCGGGGCAGGTGTTGCATGTCGCGTCGCCGGAAACGGTGCGGGCGGTGAAGCAGGCTAATGCGGCGGCTGCGAGGTCCGCGGCGGGTGTGGCGTCGGCGGGGGCGGCGCTGCCGCAAACGTCGGCGCAGGCTTCGGCGCCAGCCTCTGCTCAGGCGCTAGCGCAGTCCGCAGCGCCGGTTCCCGATGCCGCCGAGGTCCGCGAAGTCACGCAGGAGACGCGCCGGCACGCGAGCAGCGTGACGCTCGCATGGCCTGCGTCGGGCAGCGTCGTCGAAGCGTTCCAGCCGGGCGAAACGCGCGGTATCGAAATCGGCGGCAAGCCCGGCGACCCGGTGCGCGCTGCCGCCGACGGCAAGGTCATGTATGCGGGCACGGGACTGAACGGCTACGGCAGTCTCATCATCGTGCAGCACAACAAGGACTTTCTGACGGCGTACTCGCATAACCGCAAACTGCTGGTCAAGATGGGCGACGTCGTGCGCAAGGGACAGCAGATTGCCGAAATGGGCGACGAAAGCAACTCGCGGGTGTCGGTGGGTTTCGAGGTGCGCCACGACGGCAAGCCGGTCGATCCGTTGCCGTATCTGCCGCAGGCGCGCGGTTAGCGTCGAGTCTGTTGTTGTATCGGCTTTCGCTATGCCAGACATGGCGAAAGCCTGTTAGCCGCTCGCCGCAACCGGCTTCGAACGCTTCCCGCAAAAGCTCACCCTGGTTTTAGTCAGCAAAGCCAGGTAATTTCCTTGCACGGCGCAGGCACGAAAGCGTTTGATCGAGCGAACCGTGGTGGCGCGCGCCCGCATTCTTGCGAATCGAACGAGGAATGCCTTCGAGCAAGGTGTATTTGTGCCGGAGATAGAAGGCAATCCAGGCTATTCGCCACCCAGACATCATTCGCGTGCAACCGTCATGCGGCGAATGAAACACGTATTCACGACCCGACGCCGCTCCTGCAACGGTGAGGAAATACAGGAGCCGGCCGTGCGTTCGTCATCAGGTCATTCGCGATCACGCACCATCGCGCGAATCGACAGGTGAAGCAACGGGCAAAGCAACGCGCCGATCAAACCCGTCAAACGCGTGCCTCAAACACACGACTCCCGTCCGATACGCTGCCGGGAACAACCCGGCAATCACACGGCCGCAGCCGCACCTACTTCGCCTGCACGCCGCGCAGCAATTGCGCCACCTGGCCGTGGTAATGCAGGATCGCCGGATCGGCCTGCAACAACGGCAGATAACGCGGCAGAAACGCATTGTTCGGCTGATCGGGCGAGAACAGGCCGACCAGGGCTTCCGCGGCCGCAAGGCGGTCGCCCGCATCGGCTTCCTCGTCGTCGAGAATTTCGTCGACGCTCGCGATCACCGTCGAAAGCGGCGTGAGCCAGCGAAACCCCGAGCCGTTGATGAGCACCTGCAGAAACGCCGCCGGCGTCACCGGGCCGAATTCTTTTTCGTACGCCGCGCGCTCGTGATCGAGAATCGCCTTGTGCAGCGCAAGCAGCGGCTTGCGAATGTCCGCGAGGAATTGAGTGCATTGCGGGTCGTTCATCGGCGGCTCCTTCGGATCGGTTGGCTCGACGCAATAGCGCGTCGCAATACGCATCACGGGCGGCGTCACGATACCGCGCGCCGCTTCCCGCTCTAACGCTAGCAGGTAGATGCGTCGATGGTAACGCATTGATTGCATCCCGTTGCCGGGCGTGGGTCCGTGCATCGGCATGGGCTTCGAGACAGGCATCGGGACATGCATCGCAGCCTATATCGAGATACGTCTCGGAATTGATGCGCGATACTTGCGCAGGAGGCGCGCTGCACACCTGCGAAGCAAACTTCGTTTCTCACGACTACAATCAGCCGGACTGTTAGCGGCACATGCTTCATCAGGACCGACCTGCATCGCGTGATTAGCCCGGCGTGTCGAACAAACGCGGCGAGTCTTTGCGTTCCGATGCGGTGCCGCTGTCTAAACAGTATGAATAAGCAGCCTGAATAAACAGCCTGAATCCCACACTATAAATTCCACCGGAGCCGCGCATGACAACGTTCAATATCAACGGCCAAACCCATACCGTCGACGCACCCCCTGACATGCCCCTGCTGTGGGTCTTGCGCGATCTCGTCGGCCTGACCGGCACCAAGTTCGGTTGCGGCATCGCTCAATGCGGCGCATGCACCGTGCATCTCGACGGCGTTGCGGTGCGCTCGTGCGTGTTCCCGGCGGCCGCCGTCGGCGAGCGCAAGGTCGTCACCATCGAAGCGGTTGGCGGCACGCCGGCAGGACAGAAAGTGCAGGAGGCCTGGCGCGAACTCGACGTCGTGCAATGCGGCTACTGTCAGTCGGGGCAGGTGATGTCGGCGGCCTCGCTGCTCGCGAGCAATCCCAACCCGAGCGACGCCGACATCGACGCCGCGATGGCCGGCAACATCTGCCGCTGCGGGACCTACAACCGCATCCGCGCGGCGATCAAGCACGCCGCGAAGGGAGCCTGACATGTCCCAGGGATTGCTCGATGCACAGAACGGCGCGCAGCCGTCGAACGACGATACGCAGCCCGCGCGCGGCATCTCGCGGCGCAGCTTCCTTAAATTCGGCGTGACGGTCGGCGCTGCAGCCGGCGGCGGTCTGCTGCTCGGCTTCAGCATGCCGGCTTCGAGCCAGGATCAGAAGACCGGCAGGAGCGTGATCGGCGGCGATGCGAACGAGGCGCCGCAAAGCGGCGTGTTCGCGCCGAACGCGTTCATCCAGATCGACACCGCGGGAAAGGTCACGCTGGTGATGCCGAAGGTCGAGATGGGCCAGGGCGTCTATACGTCGATTCCGATGCTGATCGCCGAAGAACTCGAAGTGCCGCTCGACGCGGTCACGCTCGATCACGCGCCGCCCAACGAAAAGCTCTTCGGCGACCCGCTGCTCGGCGGCCAGCTCACGGGCGGCTCCACGTCGATCCGTTTCGCGTGGGAGCCGATGCGCCGCGCGGGCGCGACCGCGCGCGTGATGCTCGTCAACGCGGCCGCGCGGCAATGGCAGGTCGATCCGGCCAGTTGCCACGCGCAGGCGGGCCAGGTGATCCACGCGGCCAGCAATCGCAGCGCGAGCTATGGTCAGCTTGCGCAGGCCGCGTCCGCGCTGCCGGTTCCGCAGAACGTGCCGCTCAAGGAGCCGAAGGATTTCAGGCTGATCGGTACGCCCGCGAAGCGGCTCGATTCGCCCGAGAAAGTGGACGGCACCGCGCTGTTCGGGCTCGACGTGCGCCTGCCCGGCATGGTCTACGCGGCGATCGCGAATTGCCCGGTGTTCGGCGGCACGCTCGCGAGCGTCGACGGTACGCATGCGAAGACGATCCCCGGCGTGCGCGAGATCATCAAGGTCGACAACGCGGTGGCGGTGATCGGCGACCACACATGGGCTGCCAAGCGCGGCGTGCAGGCGCTCGACATCAAATGGAACGAAGGCGCGGGCGCGCAGGTATCGATGAAGACGATCGTCGACGATCTCGCGGCGGCCTCGCAACGCAGCGGCGCGGTCGCGCGCAAGGAAGGCGACGTGGGTCGCGCGTTCGGCGATGCGAAGTCGCGCGTCGATGCGGTCTACCAGCAGCCGTTTCTCGCGCACGCGACGATGGAGCCGGTCAACTGCACGGTCCATGTGCGCGCCGATGCGTGCGAAATCTGGCTCGGCTCGCAGGTGCCGACGCGCGTCGTCGATGCGGCGGTGGCCGTCACCGGTTTGCCCGCCGACAGGATCATCGTGCACAACCATCTGATCGGCGGCGGCTTCGGCCGGCGGCTCGAAACCGATATGGTCACGCAGGCGGTCAAGGTCGCCAAACAGGTGTCGGCGCCCGTGAAGGTGCTGTGGACTCGCGAGGAAGACATCCAGCACGACATGTACCGGCCGTACTACTACGACACGATCTCGGCCGGACTCGATGCGAACGGCAAGCCGGTCGCGTGGCAGCATCGCATTGCCGGCTCGTCGATCATGGCGCGCTTCGCGCCGCCCGCGTTCAGGAACGGGCTCGATCCCGACGCGGTGGAAGTTGCCGCCGATCTGCCGTACGACCTGCCGAACCAGCTCGTCGATTACGTGCGCGAGGAACCGCACGCGGTGCCCACTGCGTTCTGGCGCGGCGTCGGGCCGACGCGCGGCACGTTCGTGGTGGAGAGCTTCATCGACGAACTCGCCGCGCACGCGAAGATCGATCCGGTGCAGTACCGGCGCAGCCTGCTCGGCAAATCGCCGCGCGCGCTGAACGTGCTCAATACCGCCGCGCAGGCCGCGAACTGGGGCAGCGCGCTGCCGCAAGGGCAGGGGCGCGGCGTCTCGGTCATGCATGCGTTCGGCAGCTTCTTCTCGATCGTCGTCGACGTCGCCGTCGACCAGGGCGAGGTGTCCGTCAAGCGCATCACGTGTGCGGTCGATTGCGGCATGGTCGTCAATCCGAACACGATCGAGGCGCAGGTGCAGGGCGGCATCATCTTCGGCATCACGGCGGCGCTTTATAGCGAGATCACGATCAAGGACGGCCGCGTCGAGCAGAACAACTTCACCGACTACCGGATGCTGCGCATCAACGAGACACCGCCGATCGACGTGCATATCGTGAAGAGCGGCGAGGCGCCCGGCGGCATCGGCGAGCCGGGCACGGCGGCGCTCGCGCCCGCGCTGGCCAATGCGATCTACGCGGCCACCGGCAAGCGGCTGCGGCAGTTGCCGGTGGGCCGTCAACTGCAAAGCGCGTGACGCCAAGGAGCCCGACATGAAAATCACTTTGAAGGGTCTTGGCGCGGCGTTGTGCGTCGCGTTGCCGTTGCTTGCGCAGGTGCCGGCCAATGCGGAAACGGCGGCGGTGACGTCAATGGCAGCTACGTCATCGGCCGATCAGGCGCTCGTGCAGCGCGGCGCCTATCTCGCGCAGCTCGGCGATTGCGCGGCCTGCCACACGGCGCCGAAGGGCAAGCCGTTCGCGGGCGGTCTGCCGATGAACACGCCGATGGGCCGCATCTACACCACCAACATCACGCCCGACGCGCAGACCGGCATCGGTGGCTACACGGAAGGCGACTTCGTGCGGGCGCTGCGCGAAGGCGTCGCGCAGGACGGCCACAACCTGTATCCGGCGATGCCGTATCCGTCCTATGCGAAGGTCAACGACGACGACGCGAAGGCGCTTTACGCGTTCTTCATGCACGGCGTCGCACCGGTGCAACAGGCGAACCGGGAGCCAGACATCAAGTGGCCGTTGAACATGCGCTGGCCGCTGAAGCTCTGGAACATGGTGTTTCTGGAAAAGAGCGCCTATCGCGACAAGCCGGGCAAGGACGTAGCGTGGAATCGCGGCGCGTATCTCGTGCAGGGGCTCGGGCATTGCGGCTCCTGCCATACGCCGCGCGGCGTCGCGTTCCAGGAGAGCGCGCTCGACGAAAGCGGCAGCGGCTTCCTGAGCGGCGCGCTGCTCGACGGCTGGTTCGCGTCGAACCTGACCGGCGAGCACAACGAGGGGCTCGGGCGCTGGAGCGACGAGGATCTGCGCACCTTTCTGAAGACCGGTGCGAATCGCCATGCGACGGCGTTCGGCGCGATGACGAGCGTAATCAACAACAGCACGCAAGGCATGACCGACACCGATATCGCGGCGGTTTCGACGTATCTGAAGTCGTTGCCGCCGGCGGGCGGCAGCGGCGCGCCGCTTTATACGTACGATGCCCAAGCGACCAAAGTATCGCTCGATCGTCCCGCCAACGATGCCGGCGCGCGCGTCTATACGGCATATTGCATGCACTGCCACGGCGTCGACGGACAGGGCTTCGCGCCGATGCTCGCGCCGCTCGCGGGCAATCCGAACGTGCTCGCGAAGGACGCGTCGTCGCTCATCAACGTAACGTTGAACGGTACCGGCGATCTGGTGATCGACGGCGTGCCGTCGCCGTTCCCGATGCCCAGTTTCGCGGCGGTGCTGAACGACCAGCAGATCGCCGACGTCCTGAGCTTCGTGCGCGCGGGCTGGAACAACGGCGCACCGGCGGTGGGCGCGGCCGAGGTCGCGAAGCTGCGCAAGTCGACGCAGGCGGCGCGCTGATCGCCAGAGTGAGGGACGTGGCGGTCAGGTGAGGCGGGCCGCTTCACATGCCGCCCGCTCCCGACTCATGGCGCGCGTGGCGCCGCTGGCGCACTCGACGGGCGCAACGTGCCTGATGCACCGCACGGTGCACCCCGCAGCGCACGCCACGGCGCACCCCGCACCGATCAAGGCGCGAACGACAGAAACAGATACGCAGCGAACAGCGACAAATGCACGGCGCCTTGCAGGATCGTCGTGCGTCCGGTGCTGAGCGTCAGCGTGCCGACCACGAGCGTGAGCGCGAGCAGTACCATTTCCTTGCCGTTGATGCCGAGCACGATAGGCTGGCCGATGTACAGGAACACGCCGGCCACGGTCGGAATGGTCAGGCCGATGCTCGCGAGCGCCGAGCCGAGCGCGAGGTTCAGACTGGTCTGCAGGCGATCGCCGCGCGCCGCGCGCAGCGCTGCAAGCCCTTCGGGCAACAGCACCAGCGCTGCGATCACGATCCCGACCACGGCCGGCGGCGCGCCCGCGTTGAGCACCGCGGATTCGACGACCGGCGACAACACCTTCGCGAGCAGCACCACGGCGACGAGGCTCACGACCAGCAGCGCGCCGCTGATCGCCGCGAGGCGCGCGCTCGGCGGCTCGGCGTGAACGTCTTCGTCGGGCACGCCGGCGAGGAAGTAATCGCGATGGCGCACGGTCTGCACGAACACGAACACGCCATACAGCACGAGCGACGAAGCGCCCGCGAACGCCAGTTGCGACGGCGACAGGACCGGACCCGCGCTCGTGGTCGTGAAGTTCGGCATGACGAGCGTCAGCACCGACAGCGACGCGAGCACCGCGAGCGCGGCCGCCGCGCCGCGGCTCTGGAAGTCCTGTTCGAGATGGCGAATGCCGCCCACCAGCAGACACAGTCCGACGATCCCGTTGCAGACGATCATCACGGCCGCGAACACGGTGTCGCGCGCAAGTCCTGCTTTTTCGGGACCGGACGTGAGCATGACCGAGACGATCAGCGCGACTTCGATCACGGTGACGGCAACGGCGAGCACGAGCGTGCCGAACGGTTCGCCGACGCGATGCGCGACCACTTCCGCATGGTGCACGGCGGCGAACACCGCCGCGCACAGCGCCACGCCGACCAGCGAGAGCAGCAGCGCATTGCCGGGAAGCGCATAGGCGGCGCCGAGCACGATCCAGCCGACGAATGGCACGACAACGGTCCAGCGCGGTAAAACGGTCGTGGGTGAGGTCATTCGGGCTTCCTTTTGACGCGGGTGGATGACGGGGCGAAGCGGCATCGCCGGATTTTCACTGTGCTCGGCAAAGCTGAAGCAATATCTTAATAAAGCGCTTCAAGCCATTAAATTATAAGGGATCGTGCTGCCTGGGCCGAGCATGGTCGCACGGCTGAGCGCGCAATGGAGCGGACGCGGCGCAGCCATGGACGCAGGGTGCCGCCCAGTGGGAAATCATTGTGCCGTGGAAGGACTGCTCGTGCGTTACAGCATGCGCCGGGCGTTGCAAACAGGATGGCGGACGCACCGTCGAAGCGCACCGCTGGACTCGAAAACGGTTGGAACGGGCGGGGCGGATATTAACCTTAGCCGGCAAGGCTGCCGCGAACGGCGTGCCGGGCCCGCGACAAACAGCAGGCCGGCGTCGATGCGGTTCGGACATCGGCGCCGGCGTGTTTGTCTACCTCTACGGCGACTTCTCTTACTGGCCGATTGCGCGGATCGTCAGCGCGTTGCGCACCGACGTCACGCCTGCCACGCTCTTCGCGGCCGTCGTCGCGAGATCGACCTGCGCTGCCTCGGGCACCGAGCCGGCCAGCGTGATGTCGCCACCGCGTGCGCGCACGGTGATGTTGCTGACCGTCAGGCCCTTGGTGTGCGCGAGCGCCGCACGGATCTTGCGCTGCATCGCGCGGTTAGCCTGGCGGGTCTGCTTGGCGGTGGGCGCCGAGGCCGCCGCTGCCGCGGGTGCTGCCGCCGAGGCCGCTGCGTCGTTGTTTTGCGCGTATGCATTGAGGGAGGCCAGAACGACCAGCGCGCCGCCGATCACCTTCATTGCCGGAAATGCTTTCATGCGAGTTCTCCTGTTGTCGTAGGTACATCGTTCCCGAATGGGGACACCGGTCACACCAATGGGTACAGCGGGATTCGATCCGGATGGAACGGGTACGGCCGCCGCGCAAATGCTTTGAGCCGGATGGCCGGGCTGGGCAGCCCGCGCGGCGCACGGGCCCGAACAGGCTGGATGCCAGCCCGAAGGCACACAATACAACAATTAGTGCCATGTTGACCTCGTGCGGCCCCGATGGGCCGAGAAAATGAGGCTTTGACACAACGGATCGGCCGGGCGGCGCGCCGCCATGGCGGCGGGGCGTTGGACCTGCGGGCGGTTTTCCCCCATGCTGCAAGCTCCTCGCGACACGTTTCAGGACGACGGCATCCATGCGAACCGCGCCTCTTCCGATCCGGCCGCTGCGCCGCGACGATCTGCCCGTCGACACGGTCGAACTCGCGCGCTTCATGGTCGGCAAATATCTCGTGCACGACCTGCCCGAGGGGCGTATGAGCGGCCGCATCGTCGAGACCGAGGCGTACCCGCTCGGCGATTCGACGAGTCATGCGTTTATCGGCCGCCGTCCGTACAACGGTTCGATGTTTCTCGCGCGCGGCCATGCGTATGTGCGGCTGACCTATGGTGTCTCCTGCATGCTCAACATGTCCGCCGAGGCCGAGGAGGTTGGCGCTGGCATCTTGCTGCGCGCGATCGAGCCGCTCGAAGGACTCCCGCTGATGGAAGCGCGCCGCCCCGGCGTGCCGCTGCGCGATCTCGCGCGCGGACCCGGCCGGCTGACGACGGCGCTCGGCATCGGCCAGGCGTTCGACGGCCGCGATCTCTGCACGGGGCGAGGGTTGTGGATCGGTGTGATGGAGAGCGGCGACGCGCCGATCGGCGTGACGACGCGCATCGGACTGTCGCGCGAGATGCATCGGCCGCTGCGGTTTTTCGAACCGGGCAGCGCGTTCGTTAGCGGTCCGCGCAAGTTGCTGTTGATCCCGCATTCGGGCGCATGAAATTGCCGGACGCGCGGGCACCGGTTCCGGCCGATCAGGCGGCGCGCGCCGGCAAAACTTCCTCAGATCAGACGTATTGCGGAAACATCAGACGCAAACACCCGGTTTCCAGTCATTATTGCTACGCGGCTCATGTTCTCGCACAGGTTCCAGTCAATTCGAAATCATTGTTGCGACGAAAACAATTATCTATCTCGAAATTAAGGGTTTTCCCTCGAAAGCGTGATGACTAGACTGAAGTCAATCGCTTCCACGACAGCGTGGCGAGGCGAGGCAGACAAAACCAGATTGGAGGTAGGTCATCATGAAATCGCTCTTCAAGGCAGTTGCCATTGCAGCCCTTCTCGCCGCACCGGTCGTTTCGTTCGCTCAATCGGGCGACCAGCCCGTCACCCGCGCGCAAGTGCGCAGCGAACTGATCCAGCTGGAACACGCGGGCTATAACCCGGTGACGTCGAACGACTCGAACTATCCCCAAGGCGTGCAAGCCGCCGAACAGCGCGTGCAAGCGCAAAACCCGGCTCTCGCGCAGACGCAGACCCAGCCGGTCGCCGATACGAGCGGCTATGGCGCGCCGGCGAGCGGTTCGTCGCAGTCGGGCGCCGCGCTTCAGACGACGGGTGGCCCGCACGGCATCTATTTCGGTAACTGATTGGGCAACTCATGGATTGGATGCGTGGCGGCGGGGCGCGCACGGGGCCGGCGAACATGGCCTGTCCTCGCGAATGATCCCTGCCGGAGTGTGTGCGACTCGTTTTTGAGCGCTGCGCCTCAAGCCCGGTTGTTGCCGTAGACCCGGCGCCAAAGCCGGCGCTCCGTCGAGCGGACAGCACGACGCGTGCGCATCGCGACCCGCGCGGCGCACACAGTCTCGACCACAAAGTGTTCCAGTCCAGCGCAACGCACGTACGAGCTACCCGGCGTGCCGTTCGTGCGTTGTGTTCCTGTTTGAAGGAACCTCCGCTGCCGCAAGGTAGCTTGCCCAGGCTTTTCGAGGTTTGGGCTTTTTTTGCGTTCGCGCCGAGGTTCGCTTCGGTGCCTGACTTCGTTATGACCTCAAGGCCGTTCGCCGTGAATATAGAACTCGAGCTGCTGAATCGTGAACTGCTGTTCCGCGATGATGTTCTTCACGAGGTCGCCGATCGACACCATGCCGATGAGGCGTTCGTTCTCGATCACCGGCAGATGGCGCATGCGCCGCTCGGTCATCAGCGCCATGCATTCCTCGGTCGTCTGGCTGGGGCGCACGAAGCGCACCGCCTTGCTCATGATGTCGCGCACCGGCGTCTCCTTCGACGAGCGATCCATCAGCACCACCTTGCGCGCATAGTCGCGCTCCGTGACGATGCCGGCGATGCTGTCGCCGTCCGTCACCACCAGCGCGCCGATGCCCTTTTCGGCCATCAGCCGGACCGCCTCGTAGACAGAATCGTCGGCGCCGATCGTATAGACGCCGGTGTTGTTCGGTTTCGTTTTAAGAAGTTGTGCAACGCTTGTCATGGAGCGGCTCCGTTTCGCAATGCAGCACGCCGAACTGGCGCGCCGTCGTGAGGGACAGGCCATTCCAGTATAGGCCCGACGCACCGCGGCGGTACACCGGGAATACGTGTGGCGGGTCACACGATGCACGGCGGACCGGCGTGGCAAGCGCGTGCGCGGATGCAGGCGTGCGCGTCCCGCTGGCGGTCTCGCTGCCTCTTCTGCGGGCGCGCCGCCGTGCCGCCGCGCGATGCCGCTTCGGGTCGCGTCCCGCGGTTGCGAAGGGGCATCCGCGTATGTCATGCGGATTAGCGGTAAACTCGCAGTCCACACCTTATCCCCGGCTCGTTCGGGTTCATGTCAGCACCACTGTTTAACGCCATGCTCACGTCTCACGATCCATCGCCCGCAGCGGACGGCGTCATCACCAGCGAATGCGTCGTTCTCGACGCCACCGCCACGCTTCCCACGCGCTACGGCACGTTCACTTCCTATGTGTTTCGCGTGGTCGACAGCGGCGCCGAACATCTCGCGCTCGTGATGGGCGATGTCGCCAACAAGTCGTCCGTGTTGACGCGCCTGCATTCGGAGTGCCTCACCGGCGACGTGCTCGGCTCCTATCGCTGCGACTGCGGCGAGCAACTCGACCTCGCGCTGCGCTATATCGCGGCTGAAGGCTGCGGCGTGCTGCTCTATCTGCGCGGACATGAAGGGCGCGGCATCGGCCTGTCGAACAAGATTCGCGCGTATGCGCTGCAGGAGCAGGGACGCGATACGGTCGAAGCCAACCTCGATCTCGGCCTGCCCGACGATTCACGCGAATACGATTCGGCCGCGGGCATTCTGCGCACGCTCAAGGTCACGTCGGTGCGGCTCATGAGCAACAATCCGGAGAAGTTCCACACGCTGTCGAAGCATGGCATTCCGGTGTGCGAGCGTGTTGCGCTGGCGATTCCGATGCGCGAGGAGAACGAGCGTTATATTCGTACGAAGCAGGTTAAGTTTGGGCATTACTTCGAGGAGAACGAGTAGTTTAGGGTTGCATAGCGATGGCCCGCTTTGATTTACCTGCGCCGGGGAGCGACAACCTTTCACGCATCGCCACGACACCATCCACCCGGAAGGGTGATCTGCCAGCCAGGCAGTTTGCGCGTATGGCAGTCGATCGCCAGGGCCAGCGTCGCTCAACCGTCACGGCTATTTACATAGGAGCAGAGGAGTACGGGCTTTGTCCGCATTGGTATGCTTCTGTCTCGGCCCGACTTCGGGTGTAACGGTTGTCGGAACTCCAGTACATATGCGTCGTCACCGACAGCCGCCATTCGATCTTCGAACGATCGGCAAGGCTCAATCCACCACTTTGAAAATGAATATGGCCTGTCAGTATCGCTGACGGCATCTGCGTGACCGCATTGAGCGGAAACGCCGTCTCCAGGATGGTTCGGGAGACTAACAGCAGAATTGACTTCCTAACAGTGTGGAATAATGCCGTGGCAGGCAGGAATCAGGGAGGCCTTCGATCCTGGAGTCAGGCGTCAAACCCGGCATAGACCTGCGGGCAGAATAAAGATGCCTTCGTCCCCGCCGGGCGCCAGGCCGGAATGAAGCTAAGCGCAATGGCGAACATCCGCCTCCGTCTCTAACAGAACGAGGAGTGACGCATGCCCGATTCAACCGACGCAAAGCGCACCAAAGCGGCCACGCCCGCCGCCGACCCAGGCACACTCGCGACACAGGAAGATCCGTCCATGCTGTTTGCGGGGCGCGGCGCATCCGCCAGGCGCGTCGAGGCGGGCAAGGCGGCGCGCAGCAAGGTGCCGCGCGAGAAGCTTGCGGAATGCAAGGTGACGGATCGCGATCCCATCGCGCTGCTCGACGCGTCCAACGCCGGCCGCGTGACCGAGCTGATACCGATCCGCTACGGGCGGATGGTCGCGAATCCGTTCGCGTTCTATCGCGGTGCCGCGCCGTTGATGGCGCACGATCTGTCGAAGCTGCCGCATTCGGATGTGATCGTGCAATTGGGCGGCGACGCGCATCTCGCCAACTTCGGCTTGTTTGCCAGCCCGGAGCGGCGCATTCTCTTCGGCCCCAACGACTTCGACGAAACGCTGCCGGGTCCGTTCGACTGGGACGTGCGCCGGCTGGCCACCTCATTCGTGATTGCCGCACGCGAACGCGGTTTCGCGCAGCGTGACCAGCGCGGTGTGGTGCGCCGGCTATGCGAGACCTTCCGGCAGCAGATCGCCGAATTCAGCCGGATGGACACGCTCGATATCTGGTATGCCCAGTTCAACTCGGACAACATGCTGGCCATTGCCGATTCGGCGCAGGAGCGGCAGAAAGAGCAGGCCGTTATCGACAAGGCGAAGCAGCAGTCATCGCGTTCCGTGGTGAATCATGCAACCGAGCTCGTGAACGGCAAGCTGCGCATCAAGGATCAGCCGCCGCTCGTGTATCACGTGCCGTTTGAAAGCCCGCACGAGAACAAGCAGTACGACGCGATGGTGCGGCGCTTCTTCGCCGACTACCGGCTGACGCTTCCCGACGACCGCCGCACGCTGTTCGATCGCTATGAACTGGTGGATGTCGCGATTCGAGTGGTCGGCATCGGGTCCGTGGGAACGCGTTGCTACGAAGCGCTATTCATGGCCGATGGACAATGCCCGCTGTTCCTGCAACTCAAGGAAGCGCGGGCTTCCGTGCTGGAGGGCTATCTGCCGCCGAGCCGTTATCCCAATCACGGTCAGCGCGTGGTGAACGGGCAGCGCCTGCTGCAGTCGGCCAGCGACATCTTTCTTGGCTGGTCGAAGATGCGTCACACAGGCAACGACTTCTACGTGCGGCAATTGCGCGACATGAAGGGCGCATTCGACTTTACGACTTTCGATGTCGAAGATCTCGGCGAGTATGCGGTGTCCTGCGCTCACGCGCTGGCGCATTCGATGGCGAAAGCGGGGGACCCTGCGTTGCTCAGCGGATATGTCGGCAAGTCGGATGCATTCGACGAAGCGATCGTGCAATTCGCGCTCGCTTACGCGGACCAGAATGAAGCTGACTGGACGGTTTTGAAATCGGCCGTCAAGGCGGGACGCATTCAGGTCATTCGGGAATGAACGGGTCATCCCCGGCGCTGTTGTTTGCTCCATCGGCCAACGACAGCGCAGAAGATCACGCGAGACGGTAGACCTTCGACACCGTGCCCCGGAACAGGGCTTCCCGATCCTGCGCACTCGCCTGCGCGGTCAGGCGTTTAAATGCATTCCAGCCGTTGCTATAAGGATACGAGCCTTTATCGACGGGGAAATTGCTTTCGAACATGCACCGGTCCACGCCGAAAGCCTCGATGCACGTATGCATCCACGGTTTCCACGTTTCGGCGAGTTGACTCGACGAAGGCGGCCGCTCGCCTTTCTCGAAGTCAAACCCGTTGATGCGCATGCCGAGGCCACCGAGCTTCACATACACGTTGGGCAACTGCGCCAGCTCGTGCATCGAACGCGACCATGCCTCGAACACTTCCTTGTGTTTGTCCGCGTAGCTGGCGATTCTCACGACACCGCCGCAATGGTTGATGATGAACGGAATGTCGGGATAAGCCTTCGCCAGATCGAATAGTTCGGGTAACTGAGGAAAGAAGAGCCACGCATCGCAGGAAAGACCCAGTGCCCCGAGTTGCGCCACGCCCGCGCGATAGGCCGGATCGAGCAGCAGTCCGCGCGGCGAGGCCGACAACGGATTCACGAGCGTCGCGTCCGCATCCCACGTCGCGAGGTGCCGCACGCCCCGCAAGCGGCCGTCGCCGGCCTGACGCTCCGCTTCGAGAACCTCGCGCACCGCCGCGCCGCGGCGCAGGTCCGCATAGCCCACGATACCTTTTGCGACCTGCGGCTTGCTCTTCTGCAACGGTGACGTTACCTGAGCCACGTATTCGATTTCTCCAACCGGGCGCAACGGTTCCGGGCCCGATTGCCGATAACGCGTGAGTGCCTGCATGTACACCGACGCGGTGATGTTGTGGCCCGATCTCGCGTCCTCGAGATAGTCGTCGAGCAGGTACGTCCATCCCGGCCGCTCGTAGAAGTGATGATGCGCGTCGATGATCGGCAGGTCCGGTTCGAGCGCGGCTTCGGTGCCCGAGGCGAGCCATGCCGCGCGAACGGGAAGGTAGTTGCTGGTCGTGTTCATGCCGTGCGTTTCCTCTTTTGCGAATCCGTGCCGCGCGGTGACGGCGGGGATCATGATCGATGCGGCCGCCATCCCGAGGAGCCGGCGCCGTCGTGGCGAACGAAGCTGGGTCATCTTCACTTTTCCGTGCTGAAGGCATACAGCGAGAGGGTCAGCAAGGTCGTGACGAACAGCACGATCGACAGACCGATCATGCCGGCCGTGAACGTGCCGAAGCTGTCCTTGAGATAACCCACGAGATACGGTCCCGCAAACCCGCCCAGCGCGCCGATCGAATTGATCAGCGCAAGGCCGCCGGCGGCCGCCTGCCCCGAAAGGAACCTGGCCGGCAACGTATAGAAAATCGTGCGGCCCGCGATCGTGCCGATGAGCGCCAGCGTGATACCCGTCATGGCGGGCACCAGGTGATGGAAGTGGGTCGATACGCCGAGCGCCACGGCCCCGATCAGAAGACCCACCGCCAGATTCGCGACGGGGCCGCCGCGGCGGTCGACGCGCCTCGCCCACCAGAGCAGCGCGATGGTGGCAAAGAAGTACGGTATCGCCGAAACCCAGCCGGTCTGCGTCACGCTCATGCCGTGCGCCTTGAGCATCTGCGGCAGCCAGATGCCGATGCCGTAGGAGCCCATCGTGAAGCCGAACGAGATCATCGCGAGAATGTACGTGCGCACATCCTTCAACGCGGCGGAGAAATCCTTCTTCTTCTGGCTGGCCGAGCCCTCGCGGTCGAAGGCGCTCTGCAGCGCCTGCCGTTCTTCCGGCGACAGCCACGCGGCATCGGCCGGCCTGTTCACGAGCATCTTCAGCACGAGGAAGCCGAGTAGGCATGCGGGCAGTCCTTGCGCAATGAACATCCATCTCCAGCCAGCGAGCCCGAGGAAGCCGTCCATATTGAGCAGCCAGGCGGAGAGAGGCGCACCGACGAACGATGAAAGCGGCGTGGAGACGGTGAACCACGCGAGCACACGCGTGCGATAACTCGCGGGAAACCAGATGGCCAGAAAGAAGATAACGCCGGGGAAAAAGCCGGCTTCGCCGATACCCAGCAGGAGCCGGACTGCGTAAAAGCTCTTCGGCCCCACCGCAAGCGCCGTGGCCGCCGCAAAAAAGCCCCACGTAATCATGATGCGCGCCAGCCAGCGCCGCGCGCCGAAGCGATACAGCGCGAGATTGCTTGGCACTTCGAAGATACAGTAGCCCGCGAACATGATGCCGGCACCCCAGCCGAACTGCGTGGCGCTCAGGCCGAGGTCGTGGTTCATGGTCAGCGCGGCGAAGCCCACGCTGGTGCGATCCAGGTAATTGAAGAAATAGGCGAGCGCGAGAAGCGGGATAAAGCGCCACGCGGCCTTTTTCACGGCCTGCTGCTCGAGCGCGGAATCGGCAAGGCTGTCGGCCGCTATAGTCGAGGAAAGGGATGTCATCTATCGTCTCCTGTCGAATCACTGGCCGAGTCGAGCCATGCCGCTTACGCGCGGCACCGTGATTCTCCGTGTGCTGTTCGGGTATCAGGCGCTGGCGGCTTCGTTCGCCGATGGCCTCGTCGTATCGCCGGGCTGCGGGTCCTGACACCTGACGACGCCCGCTTCGGTCAACTGTCTGAGATCTTCCGGCGTGTAGCCGAGCTGCATGAGAAGCGCCCGCGTGTCCTGACCGAGTGAAGGCGGCGCGGCACGCAGTTGCAACCGGTCCCCGCCGAGCGTCAAAGGCAGCAGCGCGGTTTTCGTGGCGACGGCCTGGCCGGCACCGCTGGCGTCGGCCGGCAACGTCACGTCGGCGAGCCCGCCTGTGGCGAGCAGGTGAGGGTCGTCGAACAGATCCTGAGGCTTCGTAATCGGCGCATACGGCAACCCGTTGCGTTCGAAGATCGTGCTGATCTCGGCCGCGGTGAAGACTTCCATATGCTTGCGGAGCTGAGGCATCAACCAGTCGCGCGCCTGCACCCGCTGATTGTTGGTCGCGATGCGCGCGTCCGCCTTCAGGTCCGCGAGGCCGAACGCGTCGCAGAAGATCGCCCATTGCGTGTCGGACACGACCGCGAGAAAGATCTGTTCGCTGTCCCTGACCGAAAACACGTCGTAGATGCCCCATGCGGAGATGCGGCTCGGCATCGGCGCGGCGGCTTTTCCGGTCACGGCGAACTGCATCATGTGCTGTGCGACGAGAAACACGTTGTTCTCGAATAGTGCGCTTTGAACTTCCTGGCCCAGCCCGGTGCGCTCGCGTTGAGCGAGCGCCGCCATCGCGCCGATCGCGCCGAACATGCCACCCATGATGTCGTTGACGCTCGTGCCGGCCCGCAACGGACGGTCTTCCGGTCCTGTCATGTAGGCGAGGCCGCCCATCATCTGCACGACCTCGTCGAGCGCGGTACGGTGATCGTACGGACCGGGCAGGAATCCCTTGTGCGATACGTAGACGAGACGCGGATTGAGCCGCGAAAGCGCGGCATAGCCGAGGCCGAGCTTGTCCATCGTGCCGCTTTTGAAGTTCTCGCTGAACACGTCAGCACCGCCAAGCAGCTTGTGCAGAATTTCGAGCCCGCGTGCATCTTTCACGTCGACGGCGATGCTCTTCTTGTTCCGGTTGAAGGTACCGAAGAAACCGGCTCCGGAGCCGCGCAGTACGCGCGTACTGTCGCCCGCTATCGGTTCGACCTTGATGACTTCCGCGCCCAGGTCGGCGAGTACCATGCCGCACGTCGGTCCCATCACCATATGCGTCATCTCGACGACGCGTACGCCGCTATACGGCAGCGCCTGATTCGCTTGCACCTCGCTCATTGCGCCACTCCCAGCAGGCAGCCTTCCGGTTGCGGCGCGCTCGGTACGCGCCCGTCTGAATAGGTAAAACCTTTTGGCAGCCCGGCGTCCTGCACGTGCCCGTACAACGCTTCTCCCGGCAACGCTTCGGCCAGAATCGCGCGCGCGGCGACGAGTTGGTCGATGTCGACGCCCGTGTCGTAGCCCATGGCCTCCAGCAGGAACGCCAGGTCTTCCGTGACGATGTTGCCGGTGGCGCCCGGTGCATACGGGCAGCCGCCAAGGCCGGCCTGACTCGAATCGATCGTCGTCACGCCGACATCGAGCGCGGCAACCACATTGGCCAGTCCCTGGCCGCGTGTGTTGTGGAAGTGCGCGCCGCCCGCCTTGCCGCCGAATTCGGATTGCAGCCGGCGGAACAGACGGCGAACCTGCGCCGGGTTGGCGTAGCCGCTGGTGTCGGACAGGCCGATCTCGTCCACGCCGCATTCGGCCATCGCGGCGCACATGCGCATCGTCTCGTCGTCGGTGACCGTGCCGGCGATCGTGCAGCCGAATGCGACCGACACCCCCGCTTCGATCTGCACGCCGGGAAACCGCTCGTTACGCAATGCAACGATGCTGCGGACCTCTTCGATCATCTGCGCCGTCGTCTTGCGGATATTGGCCATCGAGTGCTCGTTGGTCACCGAGACGGGCAGTGTCACCTTGTGCACGCCGGCTTCGAAGGCGCTCTGGGCGCCGCGCAGATTCGGCGCGAGGACCGCGACGTGCAAGCCCGGAATCGACAGCGCATGCGCCACGACCTCGCGGATGTCGGCCATTTGCGGCAGCAGCTTCGGCGGCACGAACGAGCCCACCTCGATCTCCTTGAGTCCGGCGGCGGCCAGCGCGGAGATCCAGCGCAGCTTGGCCGCTGTCGGCATGACGCTTTTGATGCTTTGCAGGCCATCGCGCGGCCCGACTTCGCTGATCAACACCTTGGGGTTGGACGTACTCATCACTGGCTCCTAAGTTCTTACCAAGTTCTATTAGATAGATCTATGTTCTGTGTGAAAGAACTATAGGCGTGCATAGGAGGCCAGTTAAGAGGGGTAAACCCCAGAATTTCTAAAATAATAGAACTTGAGTTCTGTTGAGTAGAACTGTAAAGTCGGGGTGACGATCAAGGAGGAGAACACATGTCTAACAATGCGCTTGCGCCGACGGAGCCGTCGGCCGATGCGTCGGAAACGTCGAGTGGCGTTGCGGTCCTGGATCGGGCATTCGCGATTCTCAACGCCTTTGGACCGACCGATGACCGCCTGACGCTCACCGAACTTTCGCGCCGAACCGGCTTGTACAAGAGCACGGTTTTGCGGCTGCTCGGGGCTTTGGAGCATGGCGGATTCATCCGGAAGCTGAACGACGGGCAGTACGCGATCGGCCATCAGCCATTGCGTCTCGCCACGCTGTATCAGCGGTCATTTCAGGTCGGTCCGGTGGTCGAGCCGATACTTCAGCAGTTAAGTCGGGAGCAGGGCGAGACGGCCTCTTTTTACGTGCGGCAGGGCGACCAGCGGCTGGTGCTCTACCGGGTGGAGCCGTCGAGAAGTGTCCGGGTCGCGATACGCGTCGGCGAGGAGTTTGCGATCGACAGGGGCGCCTCCGGCAAGGTGCTGCTCGCGTTCACCGAATTATTGGACCCGCGCTGGGATGAGGTGCGCGAACGGCTTTGGGCCGTCTCGTACGGCGAACGCGATCCTGAAACGGCCTCGGCCTCGGTGCCGGTGTTCGATTCGACGGGGCAACTGGTGGGGGCGCTGACGTTATCCGGACCTAAAGGCCGATTCGATGTCCCGGCCGTCATGAACGTTGCGTTGGTGGCTTTGCTCGACAGTGCGAAGCGAGCGACAACGGCTCTCGGCGGCAGGGGGGCGAGATACGATGCGAGCATCGCCAGGTTTGCTCATGAGGACGCTGTCGACGGCATGAGACGACGAGATGCGGATGCCGGTGGTTAGCTGCGGTTGAACTGCCGATGGGCTGTGTGGCGGGGGCTATCGTTGCAGGACTGTTATGCCCTGAGCCAGCCTATCAAGTTCGAAAGCATCGAGGTGTCTTTCACGCCTTCGCAATAGACCTGCCCGTACGGATACTTTGAAGTCGGGGGATGGGTGATTTCCGTCACTTTATAGCCGCGTGCTTCCAGAGCAGCGCGAGCCTGTGCCCGGTAACTTCCGTCACCGTTGTAAAAGATGACTTTCCCTGACTTGTTCAGCAGCGTGTCCGCGCCTTCAATCCAGCCGTCGATCTCGGTCTGGCTGAATCGATCGCGGGGGCCGCGATTGAGGTACTCGAAAGCCACGGTGTCGAATCGACCCTTGCCATGTTCGTATAGCTCGCTGTTTTTATAGTCGGCAAAGTCGAGGGTCAGGTTGGCACCCGCGTCAGGGCTGATATCCACGGTGAAGTCGTTGTGATGGTCGCTCCGGTTTGTGCATGCTGTGCCCTGCATAGTGTCCATTGTGACTTGCTGCGGAGTCGTGCCGCAGCCAATGACGAGGTTTTTTGTTCGCTCATGACGAATCACAAGGTATTCGCGGATATTGAGCGGTGGTGGCGGGCTCCGCTTTCGCTCTGAGTTCAGGTTGGACAGGGCTGCCAGATCCCCAACGGCACTGGGGTGGGTCGGCGATCGCGGTTGCTGGAGGCGGCGAGATTCGGCTGGCTGGGTACCGCGTGCGTGCTCAGTGGGATTGAGAGGCGGCGACGCAGAGGTGGAACGATTGATCGATGGCATGGGCGATTCTCAGGGTTGCGGCGTATGCGATCGGTTATCGGCAAATAGCGTGGGAAACAGGGCCGTTGAAAGAAACGGCGAAATGGCGATGCAGCAAAGCAGGTTGGATCGCAGGTCAGTTGCCCCTCATGCGCCACGGCGTGATCTGATCATAATCAGCCAGCGTGCCGGTATGGGATCGCTTCGCGAAGCGATTGCGCAGATAGCGAAGGGTCGCCGCCAAAGCGGCACAGCAGGCCGGCCCGGCGATACAGCAGCATGCCGACGTTTCATGCTTCGGCAGCGGACCCACCCGGTGAGTCGTTCTCAGGCGACGAGCAACCGGGCAGCAAGCGCCGTTGCGGCTGGAACCGCCAGTTTCAACCCGAAGGCAGTCAAGGTACTGCCGGAAAGGAACTCGACGCGCCGACGCTGTTTCGCGTAGAAATTCGCCACTGACTTGACCGTGGCAACCAGTACGATATTGCAGCGGGTCAACACGCTGACGCAGGCCACGCCAACGACCAGAGCCACCGCCACGGAGAGCGGCGGCTTGACGGAAAGAGCCGTGAGAAACAGGGACGAAAAAAAGATGATGGCCTGTGCATTGAGCATGCCGGCAGTGAGGCCGATCCGGTAGGCATGCGAGGCGCTCAAGGCGACTGCACGCCTTTGTGCATCGGACGAGGGAGACGGTGTCCGGTTGCTCAGCATGAACCGCAATCCGCCCTGGATAAACCAGAGTCCGCCGAGCAGACTGATGCCTTTCACAAGGAAAATGCTCTGGCCTAAAAGGGTCGCGAGGCCGGCGGTAGCTGCTACCGCAAACAGGGTGTCGGCCGTCGCCAAACCCAGTGCGATGAACAAGCCAGAACGCTGACCATGATTCATGGCATTGCTAACTGTCAGGACGAAAGAGGCGCCGGGCGTCAGGACATTGAGCGCGAAAACGCCGAGCATGGCGAAGAAAGTCGTCAATTTCGTTTCCTTTGGCAGCTCACGTGCCGGGCAGGACGTGTCATGCCATTCGGCATGCATGCGGTTGGGTTGACAGGCGAACATACGTGTCGATCCGTTGCCGACAGGACACGACAACGTCAATGCCTTTCCTCGGTGTTCTTTTCTGGCTACTGACTACGACGGGCGAGGTGCGCCCTGTCGGGTAATCGGCAATGACTTGGGAGGCCCCGTGCCCGACGTCGGCGGAATATCGTGGTTCGATTCGCTGAGGATCGTGTCGTGCGCTTACCCGTTGCTACACAGTTCGGAGCTGGCGGTGCCGATACGTTCGTCGATTTCGCCTATCGCCGCGCGGATCCGCTTCACCCGTAAGGTCTGTGCGGGGATGAGTTCTACGGTTTGCATCGCCTCGACACGATTACGCCAATATGAAAGCGAAAGCGGAATAGAGTCCAAAACCGACAGTCGAAAAATGACATGTTCGAGATGTCGAATGTCCTGTTCGATCTGCTGGCAATTCATTATTTCCCCGATCCATACGAAACTGCCCGGCCTTCAATGGGCCGTTTGCCGTGTTGTTTTCGGTCTTCCCGCTTTCCCCGAGGTCCCTCGCGCTTGTTCTGTTTCTCAATGGGTAGAACGGTACCGGACGGGCGGGTTCCGAGTAAATACTGCATATGCAGTATTTACCCGGCAAAGTTGTTGGCGCAGCGCAGCGCCTCGCATGAGGCCGCGGGATGGTGAGATGGCGAGACGCGCTCAGCCGGGCGGCGCGTCGATCAACGCACGGAGTTCCTGCGGATCGAGCGGTTTGTGCATGACGCGAAAGCCGCTCGACGACGTGGCATTGATGCCGTCTGTCGAGGTATCCCCGGTAATGATGATTGCCGGTATTGTGCGATCGATGGAATCGAATACGGCATGGATAATATCGGTGCCGCTGACGTGCCTCGTCAACCTGAAGTCGGTCACGAGCATTTCCAGCGCGTCGCGATGCGACTTTGCCGCCGCGACCGCGTGTTCCAGCGATTGTGCGGTGATCGCCGTGTGTCCCCACGCCCGCAGCAGGCTCTCCATGCTGGACAGCACATCGCGGTCGTCGTCGACGACCAGAATCGTCTTCTGCCGGCGCTCCCGGGCCGGCAGGCCGAGCCGTCCCTCTCCCCTGGCGCCGGGCGTCATGGCATGCGGCATCGACCGCAGCCGCACGGAGAATCGTGAGCCGCGCCCCGGCACGGAACGAACATGGACACGGGCTCCCAGCAGTGCCGCCGTACGCTGCACGATGGCGAGGCCGAGGCCCAGCCCTTGTTCCCGGTCGCGTGCCGCATTATCGACCTGATAGAACTCGCGGAAGATGTTCGATAGCTGATCGGGCTCGATGCCGATGCCGGTGTCGAATACCTGGATCTCCACATGGTCGCCGCGATGCCGGCTGGCAACCAGAATGCCTCCGCGGCGGGTGTAGCGCACGGCATTGGACAACAGGTTCGAGAGCATGTTGCGCAGCAGGACGGCATCCGTTTCCAGCCAGATCGAGGTCGGCCTGATTCTGAGCGTCAGGCCTTTGGCCGTCGCCGCCTGCAAAAACTGGTTCTCCAGCGCGTCCAGTTCATGCTGCAACTCGAAGCGGCGCGGTTCGACTTCGACGACGCCGGCGTCGAGCCGCGAAATATCCAGCAATACGTTCAGCAATTGAGACATGCCTTTCAGCGCGGTCCGAAGCCGTTCGGCAATGTCGTTGAGCGCTTCGCGCTCGACGGCCGGAGCCTCGGCCATCGCGCGCAGCGTCGCGATGTAGAGACCCAGCGCATGGGTCGGCTGGCGCAGGTCATGGCTGGCGGCGGCGAGGAATTGCGATTTGCTTCGATTGGCGAATTCGGCCCGCTCCTTTTCCTCGGTCAACTGCCGGATCAGGCCGATATTTTCGAAGCGCAAGCAGACGGTGTCCCGCACGGTGTGCTGCAGCGTTCGGCTGAAGGCGAGATTCACCCCCAGCAGAAACAGCGAAAGGAATCCCAGCACCGAGAACAGCGCGTTGCCGTACGCAAACGAGCGAATGGCAAACGGCAGGACAGTCAGCAGTGCAAACGTGACGTAGGTCGGCCACCAGGAGGACAGTGAGGCAACCGAACCGCCGGTCATGCCTGCCAGCACGATGCAGGTCAGTACTGTCACGATGGTGTTGTCCGGGGCGAAGAACAGAACGCCCATGGAACCCCACAGACAGCCGGACAGGGCGGCGAAGAAGGTGTAGCGCATCGCGCGGCTGTTCGCTGTTTCTACCGGGTGCCTGGCGGTCCGGCGATCTCGCCATATCATCACGAAACGAATGCTCGTCAACACGTAGATCGCGGCAGCCCAGGCAAGCAGATCGTGCCGAGGAACCTCGTGCCACAGCAGGAAGATCGTCAGGCTGACCACCGCGAGATTGCCGAAGAGAATCGGCGGCGACTGGCGATACAACGTATTGATCAGTTCCAGTCGCACGTCGGCGCTATGTTCTTGAGGTATCTTTCTTCTCGCCATCTTGAAGATGTTTTTATCTGAACTTGTGTGGAATCGGGCTTTTCGTAAAATACCGTCGGCCATAGGGGCAGTGTATCGGACACTCGTCCGGCATTGTCGTAAGAACGCGGGCTGTCAGTCGGCTCGAAAAACAGCGAAAGAAAAATGAAAAATATCGTACTGGCTGAAGATCACGCCATGATCCGCGACGGGATGAAATTGCTGTTGATGACCCAACCCAACTGGCGCGTTGTGGGCGAAACGGGAGACGGGGCGGCCGTGAGTCGACTCGTACGCGAGACGCGAGCGGATTTGTTGCTGCTCGATCTGGATTTACCCGGTTGCCGCGGCCTCGATCTGGCCCAGCAAATCAAGACCGAATCGCCGGGAACCGGAATCCTGGTCGTTACGGGCAACCAGAATGCGTCCGCGGTGCGATCCGCGCTGGCTGCCGGGGTGGACGGATACGTGCTCAAACACGAGGACAGCAGCGAACTGCTGCAGGCCATTTCCCTCGTCTTCTCCGGCACCCGCTACGTGAGCAAGGTACTCGCCCACGCGCTGGAAAGCACTGACCACGGCGCTGGGCAATCGATGACATCTCGCGAGAAGGAGATTCTCGTCCTGATCGCAAACGGATACTCCAGCCAGGACATCGCGAGAAAGCTGACGTTGAGCGTACTCACCGTGAGAAAACATCGGCAGAACCTGATGTCGAAGCTGGCGTTGCACAACGTGGCCGAACTGACGGCCTATGCGATCCGTGACGGTTTGGCCTCCGCGGTGCCGGAGGTTGTCCCGTCCGTTCGGACCGATTGCGGCACGACTTGACCTCCGGGGGCATGGTCCCGTACCGCCGGCGCCACCTGTCGTGTCTGGAGACCAGCAAGGCTCAGCCGAGCCGGGAGAGGATGATCCGGCTCGCGGGATACCTCGATATCCCGCTGCAGGATCGAAATACGCTGACGGGCACGACACGCCCGAACGGGTCACCGCCCAATGCAGATTCTCCCATGTCGACACGCTGAGACAATCCTTGGCGAGGCATGTCGGGATAACGCCGGCTGAGTATCGGAAACGCCTGGTGTACATGGCTCGAATCGATGCCTGATCGGCACGCCACATGCGATGGCAGGAAACGACGGTCGCCTGGCAGAAATGCCTTGCATTCGACTATTGAGGGAGCAGTGCGATATCGCAATACTTGAACCCGATAAAGCGGGCTCGTACCCGCGAGTCATGTTACCTACCTCAAAAGGAGTCATCCTATGGCCACCACCATTGCCGGAATCCGGATTCCCGACAGCGCGATGGCACGCGCGGCGACCGAATTTGTTCGCGACACCGAATCGGACCTGCTCTATAACCATTCGCGGCGCGTGTTTCTTTTTGGTGCCCTTACCGGAGAGAGAAAGCAGTTCAAATACGATGCGGAATTGCTCTATATCGGCGCGATGTTTCATGACATCGGTCTGGTCGATGCCTATAGCAGCAAGGCAGACCGCTTCGAAGTCGATGGGGCGAATGCGGCGCGAGATTTCCTCAGGCAGTACAACGTGAGCGAGTACGACATCGAGCAGGTATGGCTGTCGATCGCATTGCATACGACGCCCGGCGTGCCGGAGCATCTGAAGCCGGTAGTCTCGCTGGTGACGGCGGGTGTCGAGATGGACGTACTTGGGCTTGCGTACGGCGAGTTCAGCGAGGAGCAGCGGGTGCAGGTGGTGGAGGCTCATCCGCGCGAAAAGGACTTCAAGAACGGCATCATCGATGCGTTTGCTCATGGCACGAAGAAGAAACCCGAGACGACATTCGGTAACGTCAAGGCCGATGTGCTCGATCTTCGCGACCCCACGTACAGGCGACTGAACTTTTGCAAGATCATTTTGACGTCGGCGTGGGACGATTCGAACGGGCATGTGCACGACACGCACTGCGCTTGCGGCGGCGCTGCTTCTGCAACGGTGTAATAGCGGCAGTCGGGAAAGTGCCGATCGCCGTCAGGGAGCAGACCTCATTCGTGCCGACTGCCGGCGAAACGCCCGCACGACTTCCAGAAACGCCGTCAGCGCGGGCGCCGTATCGCCTTTCCGGTACAGGCAGTTCAGTTCGATATGGCGAAGACGTCGCGAACGCAATGGCCGATAAGCGAGGCCCGGTAGTTTGAGATTTGCCGCAGAGGCCGTTGTAATACAGACGCCGAAACGGCTCGCGGCAAGACTCATCGCGGTAATGACATCCTCGACTTCCTGCTCCACGACGAGCGCGATGCGTTCTTCGGCAAATGCGTCGGTGACTTCCTGCGCGAGACCGCGAAGCGCCGCATTGGGATAGAGAATCATGGGCTGGTTGTCCAGATCACCGAGCGATAGGGTGTTCTTGTGAGCGAGTGGATGCTGCTCGTGCAGGGCGACGATAAATTGTTCCTTCAGCACCATCTCTACGACAATGTCGTCTTCAGCGGGCACGTAGCGATTAAATCCGACGCTGATGCGGCGCTCGCGTAACGCCTCGATTTGGCCGGCCTTCGACAGGTTGTGCAAGCCGATTTTCACGCCCGGCCGATCTGTATGAAATCTTGCCAGCAGCTGAGGTATCGCATGTAGTACCCCTGACGTAAAGATGCCGACATCGAGCCTGCCCAACATGCCTTGGCCTGCCAGTTGGGTATGTTCCGTGGCGCGCCGCGTGAGCGTCAGGATATTGGGTACTTCCGCGAGCAATGTTCTGCCCGCTTCCGTCAGTTCCGCTCCCTTGGGGGTGCGAACGAATAGCGCCGCGCCCAATTCGTCTTCCAGAGCCCTGATATGCCGGGTCAACGGCGGCTGGGCCATATGCAGGCGTTGCGCGGCACGCCCGAAGTGCTGTTCTTCAGCGACAGCCAGGAAGTAACGCATCTGTTTCAGTTCCATGGACCACGGGTCTCCTTCATACCGAAACCGTATCGTAACGGCAAAAAACGGTATTGGACTGTATCCGGGCGGCCTCGGCAAGATGACGTACATCGCGGTGCCGTTCGTGCTCGCCGCTCAATCAGGATGGATTCTCTATGCCTATCGTGCACATTTCCCTCGTTGCCGGTCGCAGTGACGATGCCGTCAAGGCCTGTGTCAAGGCCGTTGCGATTGCCGTTCACGAGAGTATCGGCGCACCGCTCGACAGTATCCGCGTCTATGCCACTCAGGTGCCGTCCACTCACTGGGCCGTAGGCGCTCAAACCAAAGACGAGCTGGTCGCGGCGAGTGACGTGAGCGCGTCTCCGGCTGGAGCGGTGAGATGAACGCCGGGCAGATCAAGGATGCGGCGTCGGCTCTGCGCGCCGCGGCCCACACGCATGCGTTTCTGGCGCCGTTGCGCGAAACGTACCCTGACATGACCATCGACGACGCTTATGCGGTCCAGAGCGAGAACGTCCAGTGGCGGATCGATGAGGGGCGGCGCATCGTCGGCGCCAAGATCGGCCTGACGTCCGTGGCAGTTCAACGACAGCTCGGCGTCGATCAACCGGATTTTGGCGTCCTGTTTGACGACATGAGCTTCGGACACGGCGAACCGGTTCCCGTTGGCTTGCTCACACAGCCGAAGGTCGAGGCTGAGATCGCGTTCGTGCTGGGCCGCGATATCCACGTGGGCGACGCGGGGCATGCAACGTTCGCGGATGTCGTGGCCGCCGTCGACTATGCGCTGCCCGCGATCGAGATCGTAGGCAGTCGCATTGCGAACTGGAATATCGGCATCGTCGACACCGTAGCGGACAACGCATCGTCGTCGGCGTTCGTATTGGGGGGCCGCCCCGTGAAGCTGGATGCCTTCGATCTCCGGCTGTGCGGCATGCTGCTCGAGCGTCGCGGCGAACCCGTCTCGGTCGGGGCGGGGGCTGCTTGCCTTGGCCATCCGCTCAACGCGGTCACGTGGCTGGCGCGCACCGTGATCGAGCGAGGCACGCCGCTGCGCGCCGGCAGCGTGGTGTTGTCGGGCGCGCTGGGTCCGATGGTATCGGTCGAGCCCGGAGACCGATTTGAAGCTCATATTCATGGTCTCGGTTCCGTCAGCGCTGTTTTTGAATCCCATTCGAAAGAGCCATCCTGATGAGCCAGATCCAATCCATTGCCGCACAACTCGACGACGCAGCTCGTCACGCGCACGCGATATCGCAATTCGATCCTCAGGGAGCGTTGTCGCTTGAGGACGCGTACGCGATCCAGCGCACGTCGATCGAGCGACGTCTCGTGCGAGGCGAGCGACGAGTCGGCGTAAAAATGGGCTTTACCAGTCGCGCCAAGATGGCGCAGATGGGTCTTTCCGATGTTATCTGGGGGCGTCTGACGTCCGCGATGCAGGTTGAAGAAGGTTCGGCAATCGACCTGTCGCGCTATGTGCATCCGCGGGTCGAACCCGAGCTGGCCTTTGTTCTGAAGCGGGGTCTTCACGGCAACGAGACGGGCCCTGCTGCGCTGGCTGCTGTCGAGGCGATCGCTCCCGCACTGGAGATCATCGATTCGCGTTACCGCGACTTCCGCTTCAGCTTGAGCGAGGTTATCGCAGACAACGCGTCGTCCAGCGGTTTCGTCATCGGGCCGTGGAGCGATCCACGCGCAGACTTCTCGAATCTCGGGCTCGTGATGAGCATTGACGGACGAACCGTTCAAGTCGGTTCTACGGCCGCGCTGCTCGGCCATCCGCTACGTTCGCTGGTGGCGGCAGCGCGCCTTTCCGCGGCGGCGGGTGAGCCATTGGAGGCGGGCGACGTCGTGATGGCGGGCGGTGCGACTTCGGCCGAATGGCTCAAACCCGGGCAGTACATTGGCGTGGAGATGGAACGGATCGGCCGTGCCGGTTTCCACACGGACAGGCAGCGATTGATCGGTCAGTAAGGCGAAGCGTTATGGAGGGCGACATGACGGACAAGCTAAAGGTGGCAATCATCGGATCCGGGAATATCGGCACCGACCTGATGATCAAGATCCTGCGTAATGGCCGGCACCTGGAAATGGGCGCCATGGTCGGCGTCGATCCCGCATCGGACGGCCTGGCCCGTGCGGCGCGCATGGGCGTGATGACGACCGCGAAAGGCATTGAAGGCTTGCTCGAGCTGGGGATGTTTGGCGAGATCGACATCGTGTTCGACGCCACATCGGCGGATGCACATGCGCGTCACAACGAGATCCTGCAGGCACACGGCATTCAGGTCATTGACCTCACACCGGCCGCTATTGGGCCGTACGTGATTCCGGCGATCAACCTGGAGTCGGAAAACGCCTCCAACGTGAACATGGTCACGTGTGGAGGGCAGGCCACGATCCCGATCGTCGCCGCGGTGTCTCAAGTCGCCAAGGTGCACTATGCCGAAATCGTCGCGTCGATCAGTAGCAGGTCGGCAGGCCCGGGCACGCGCGCCAACATCGATGAATTCACCGAAACGACGCGAGCCGCTATTGAACAGATCGGGGGTGCAACGCGAGGCAAGGCCATCATCATCCTGAACCCGGC
Source organism: Paraburkholderia sp. Ac-20342 (assembly GCF_017104985.1). Classification (NCBI taxonomy): domain Bacteria; kingdom Pseudomonadati; phylum Pseudomonadota; class Betaproteobacteria; order Burkholderiales; family Burkholderiaceae; genus Paraburkholderia; species Paraburkholderia sp. Ac-20342. Next base: position 40,631 of record NZ_JAAGPQ010000005.1, read on the forward strand.
CGAGCCGCCGCTTGCCATGCGCGATACCGTGTTCGTTCTGTCGGACGCTGTCGACACGCGCGCTGTCGATGCAGGCATCGAGCGCATGGTCGCCGCCGTGCAAGCGTACGTCCCGGGTTATCGTCTGAAGCAGAAGGTGCAGTTCGACATGATCGAACGGGACAAGCCATTGAATGTGCCGGGCGTGGGTACAAGACACGGCTTGAAAACCTCGGTCTTTCTCGAAGTCGAAGGCGCCGGCCACTATCTGCCTGCCTACGCCGGCAATCTGGACATCATGACATCGGCGGCACTGGCTTGTGGGGAAACGATGGCTCGCCGGCGAATGGCGGCCGGTGTGGCGCGTGGTCGGAAGGAGGTTGCGTAAGTGAACAGCATGAACCGCAAAATCTACGTTTCCGATGTCACTTTGCGTGACGGTAGTCACGCGATTCGGCATCAATATAGTATCGAAAACGTAAGATTGATCGCGTCCGCTCTCGACGCGGCCGGTGTCGATAGCATAGAAGTCGCTCACGGCGACGGCATTGAAGGATCGAGCTTTAACTATGGCTTCGGCTTGCATTCGGACGTCGCATGGATCGAAGCTGCCGCGGCGAGCGTCACGCACGCGAAAATTGCGACCTTGCTCATTCCGGGAATCGGCACGATTCATGACTTGCGGAATGCTTATGATGCCGGTGCGAGAATTGTCCGTGTGGCGACGCATTGCACCGAGGCCGACGTATCGCGACAGCATCTGGAGTTCGCAAGCAAGCTTGGAATGGACGCCGTCGGCTTTCTGATGATGAGCCATATGACGACGCCCGCCAGGCTCGCGGAGCAGGCCCGGCTGATGGAGCGCTACGGTGCAACCTGTGTCTATGTCGTCGATTCGGGCGGGGCGCTCGGAATGAACGATGTCAGGGAGCGATTCCGGGCATTCAAGGACGTACTGAAGCCGCAGACGTTGACCGGCATGCATGCTCATCACAACCTGGGTCTCGGGGTTGCCAATTCGCTCGTGGCACTCGAAGAAGGCTGTGACCGTATCGATGCAAGCCTGGCTGGAATGGGGGCAGGCGCGGGTAATGCGCCGCTTGAAGTGTTCGTTGCCGCCGCGGAGCGGCAGGGATGGCGTCATGGCTGCGATTTATACCGCCTGATGGACGCCGCCGATGACCTCGTGCGTCCACTTCAGGACCGGCCCGTCAGGGTCGATCGTGAAACGTTGGCACTCGGTTATGCGGGCGTCTACTCGAGTTTTCTCAGGCATGCAGAACTTGCGGCGAGAAAGTACGGGTTGAAAACGGTCGATATCCTTGTGGAACTGGGGCGTCGGAAGATGGTGGGCGGTCAGGAGGACATGATCGTCGATGTCGCGTTGGACCTGGTTTCGCTTGCCTCGGGCGGCGTACTGGCAACCGACGCCAGCAGCCATCGGCGATCCGCAACCCTGACTGAATGAATCGGTATGGGTGACGCTCGTTCGACGAAGTCAATCGCTTTCCTGCACGATCAGGCGCAGACATTTCAGGAACAGCGGGCGGTATTCCTGCGGCAGGCGTTCGAGAAGTTTCTTTTCGACGCTTGAGTCACGCGTCATCATTCGATCAAGCAGCGCCGCGCCGGCAGGGGCGAGAAATAATTCATACGCCCGGGCATCGGTTGCGGCCGGGGTTCGTTCGATAAGACGGTTGGCGCACAGCCGCTTTACCATCTCGGCGACGGTATTGCGGTCCATAAAAAGCTGTTCCGCGAGCAGGTTTTGACTCATTCCGGGATGTTGATAGAGGGCGATCAGGGCAGCTTTCTGTCGTGGCGTGACCGATTCATCGTGGAATTCCGAGGCAAACAACTCTTCCGCTTTGAAGTGAGCACGACGCAAGAGATGCGACGTCACTTGATCCAGCCGGAAAGCGTCCAGAATCTTCGTGGTGACTGGGGACAATTCAGGGTAGTTCTTTTTTTTATGCATATCGTGGGTTCCAGAGTCGAATAACAGGTCGCTCGCCGGTGTCCGTGAAGGCGCATAACGGGCAGATGGCTACAGTCGGTTGCCGACATATTATACGTATAGAGACAATGCGATTGATACCGGCAGACTATCAAGGTGTTGGCTTGACCAGTCTTAACCAGGCATGATCTCGGAGTGAATTCGGGTTAATCCCAATAATTTTGGCTATTTTTAGTTTGACAGTGCAAGTTGTGCTACTTAGACTTTGAATTGCCATAGAGCGAATTGGCTTGCTTATAAATGACGTGTACGTACTATTTGAATGTGTTCATGCCGGAATATCCGGCAGCGGATGGAGGAACGAGGTGCGTCGACTTATGAGACCTTCGGCATTGCCGGCTCCGAGGTTTCGCTATACACCGGTTGTCCGGGTAGGTTCTCTAGTGTTCGTGTCCGGACTGATTGGACTCGACCGGATGACGGGCGAATTGGCAACGGGTGGTGCGGCGGAGGAGACCCGGCAGGTGTTGCACAACTTGCTCGCACTTTGCGAGGCGGAGAAGTGGTCACTTAGAACCCTCGTGTTCGCGCGGGTATACTGCGCCGGCCACGAGAGTGCTGCAGCCGTGAATGATGCATGGGACGAGTTCTTCAGGAATGAGCCGCCGCCAGCAAGAAGCTTTGTCGTCGTAGCGGGACTGCCGCTTGGGGCGGCAGTCGAAATTGAATTCCAGCTAGTTGTTTGAAAGGAGGCAATCGTGAGCGGAGGTCGAATTCTTTCTGGCATGTTGGCACCGCATCCGCCGCATCTCGTCTACGGAGAAAATCCGGCACAGAATGAGCCGCGTTCCGAGGGAGGGTGGGAAGTATTGCGCTGGGCGTACGATCATGCTCGAGAAAGTATCGAGCGTCTGAAACCCGACGTCCTGCTCGTGCATTCGCCGCATTGGATTACGCAGGTCGGACATCATTTTCTTGGTGTTCCCGAGCTCTCTGGCAGATCGGTCGATCCGATCTTTTCAAATATTTTCCGGTACGACTTTTCGCTCAAAGTCGATGTGGAATTGGCGGAGGCCTGCTGCGAAGAAGGCCGAGCCCTCGGCCTCGTGACCAAAATGATGCGCAATCCTGCGTTTCGAGTCGACTACGGCACGATCGTGACGTTGCATATGGTGCGACCACAATGGGATATCCCCGTCGTCGGTATTTCGGCCAATAACAGTCCGTATTACCTCAATACCGGCGAGGGATTGGGGGAGATGGACATTCTGGGGAAGGCCACGCGCGAAGCTATCAGAAAGAGCGGTCGCCGCGCTGTGCTGCTTGCGAGCAACACGCTGTCGCACAGACATTTTCACGAAGAACCCGCACTCCCTGAAGACATGTCCAAGGAGCATCCCGAGCGCTACGACAGTTATAAATGGGACATGCGTCTGATCGATCTGATGCGCAAGGGCAAGATGCGGGAAACATTCTCACTCTTGCCGCAATTCATCGACGAGGCATTTGCAGAGGTCAAGTCAGGCGCGTTTACGTGGATGCACTCAGCCATGGGGTATCCCGAACTGGCGGGGAAGTTCTATGGATATGGAACCGTCATTGGAACGGGAAACGCCGTGATGGAGTGGAATCTTGAAGAAGCCGGCCTGGCGGCGCTCGAACCGGCGCTCCACGCCTGAGCAGCATTCATGACTGTGTACGGCGGTATGTCGTGCGCTTTTGCTACGAACATGAGCTGGAGTATTCCGTGACCATCGTATCGGCATTTCTCGTACCGGGAAGCCCGCTTCCTCAGCTGCGCGGCGACGTACCGCCGTGGCGGCGGCTCGCATCGGCAATGCGTGAAGCGGGTCAGGTCCTGGCGGGTTCAAAACCCGACGTTGTCCTTGTCTATTCGACCCAATGGATGGCCGTGCTTGACCAGTTGTGGATCAACCGGGCCAAAAGCACGGGGCTGCACGTAGACGAAAACTGGCATGAGTTCGGTGATCTACCGTTCGACATATCGAGTGACGTGGAACTTGCTGAAGCGTGTGTCCAGGGTTGCAGGCAAGGCGGTGTTCATGCAAAAGGCGTCGATTACGACGGTTTTCCGATCGATACCGGCACCATTACCGCCGCAACCCTGATGGGGTTCGGGACACCGGATCTGCCGGTTGTCATTGCTGCCAACAACCTGTACCACAGCCCGCAGCAAACGGAGGCACTCGGACGGATTGCATCCCGCGCGGCAGATGCGGCTGGCAAGAAAGTCGCCGTCGTGGGGATCGGTGGACTGTCGTATTCGATGTTTCGCGAGCCGATTGATCCGAGTGCCGATCACATCATTTCAGAAGGCGATGATCGGTGGAACCGTCGCATTTTGCAGTTGATCGAGGCCGGAGCCGTTGACGAGCTTCGCTCGGCCATTCCCCAGTATGCGTCGGAGGCCCGGGTCGACATGGGATTCAAGCACTTCTTCTGGATACTGGGGGCGCTGGATGGGCGGTTTTCCAGCGCCAGGATTCATGAGTATTCGCCGCTGTATGGCAGCGGCGGTACCATCGTGGAATTCGTGATCTGACCTTGAGATACCACATCGGCGGCATCTTTACCTGGTCATACTGATCGTATTGCCATCGGCTCAACACGGTGATCGTTTCGAGGAGAAGCTGTGAAGCATTTCAGAAATTTTGTAAACGGGGAGTTTATCGAAAGCAACAGCCGTTTCCCGAATCACAATCCGGCTAACGGAAGGATCATTGGCGAGGTACATGAAGCTGACCGGGAACTCGTGGATTTCGCGGTCGACGCGGGACATCGTGCGGTGCGGGGAGGATGGGGCAGGCTGAAGGTTGCGACGCGCGCGGCCATGCTGTACGGGATTGCTGACGAGATCGAACGCCGCTTCGACGACTTTCTCGAAGCCGAAATGAGTGATACCGGCAAGCCGGTGTCTCTTGCTTCAAATGTGGATATTCCCAGAGGCGCGGCGAATTTCAGGATGTTTGCCGACATTCTGAAGACGGCTCCGCTCGAGTCGTATAGAACCGAATTATCGGACCGCAATCATGCGTTGAACTACACCGTGCGCAAGCCACTCGGGGTCGTGGGAGTCATTTCGCCATGGAATTTACCGTTGCTTCTGTTGACCTGGAAAGTGGCTCCGGCTCTTGCATGCGGAAATGCCGTGGTTGCGAAACCCTCTGAAGAAACACCGGGCACAGCCACGTTGCTGGCCGAGGTGATGCATAAGGTGGGCTTGCCGCCCGGCGTATTCAATCTCGTGCATGGAAAGGGACCGGGATCGGCGGGCGAATTCATTACCACGCACCCGAAGATCAACGCCATTACATTTACCGGCGAGTCCGCGACGGGAACCGCAATCATGCATGCAGCGGCGAAGCATGTGAAGCCCGTCTCGTTCGAGCTTGGAGGAAAAAACGCGGCTATCGTATTCGCCGACTGCGATTTCGATAAGACCGTCGAGGGCATGATGCGTGCCATCTTTTTGAACAGCGGCCAGGTATGTCTGTGCTCGGAACGCATCTTTGTCGAGCGACCAATCTACGAACGATTCGTCGCAACCATGGTTGAGCGCGTCTCGGCTCTCAAGCTCGGAACATCGACGGATTCTTCGACGACGATGGGTCCGCTCATCTCTGCGGCCCATCGCGACAAGGTGCTGTCGTACTACCAGCTCGCTCGCGAAGAGGGGGCGATTTTCCATGCCGGCGGCAGCATTCCCCAATTGGGTGGCGAACTCGATGCGGGTTTCTGGGTACAACCCACGCTTATCTCAGGACTGCAAGACAGTGCCCGGTGCATCAAGGAGGAGATTTTTGGCCCCATCTGCCATATCTCTCCCTTCGACAGCGAGACGGAGGTGGTCGATCGTGCTAACGACACCGAATACGGTCTTGCGGCCACGATCTGGACTTCCAATGTACATCGCGCTCATCGCGTGGCGGAGTCGATGAATGTCGGGACCGCGTGGGTCAATACCTGGTTCCTGAGAGACTTGCGCTCGCCATTTGGTGGAAACGGCCTTTCCGGCGTCGGGCGCGAGGGCGGTTTGCATTCACTCAATTTCTATTCGGAGCTGACCAACGTATGTGTAAGCGTAGAGCAGTGAGTGCCATGTTCCTTCAACAGGAGGTGAGCAAGTGAAGGACTTCCGGAACCAGGCAACGACGGCAACCGTTGTGCCGGGGCGTGCGACTCCCAGAGGGAAGTATCCGCATATCAAACGCGCGGGTGATTTTCTATTCGTCTCCGGCACGAGTTCGCGCCGGGCTGACAACAGTGTTGCGGGCGCGAGTTCGGACGAGCCAGGCGTTCTCACAATGGACATTCGCGAGCAAACGCGGGCGGTTATCGAGAACATCCGGTCAATTCTCGAGAGCGAAAAGGCGGGCCTTGAGGACGTGGTCGAAGTCTGCACTTATCTGGTCGATATGGGGGACTTCAAGGGCTACAACGAGGTCTACGCGGAGTACTTCGACTTTTCCGGGCCTGCCCGCACGACGGTTGCGGTCCACCAGTTGCCGCACCCGCATCTGAGAGTCGAGATCAAGGCGGTCGCTTATCGGCCGCTCACGGGTTCGGAGTGATCGAACGATCAGTGCTGCAGCCAGCCGCTGATGTCGTTCAGAACTTGCTGCTCGATCCCAAGAAAGCCGTGAGGCGCGTGGGCGCCGCATTCGGCTCGCTTGCTGCCGCCTCCCGCCGAACTGGAGACGGCGATGAAGGCGAAGCCATTGCCGGACGCGAGACTCCGTGCATTGCCGAATGGGGAAACCATGCAGCCGTCGTTTTCATTGGAGACGACCAGCACGCGCGCATGATTTTCCGGCCACGCGAGCCCCGATAGCCCGGCTTGCGAACCTCTTGCCACCGTGACGGGCGAGGTGAGGACGAACGCGTCGGCGATATCAGGGCTGCGCTTGAGCAGATTGCCGACCGTAATCGTGCCGCGGCTCGTGCCGACCAGTGCGATCTTCGCTTGCGGGTAGCGCTGCCGCAGTACCGAGATCGCGGCTGCGACGTCCTGGCGGGCCGGGTCGCTCAGGCGGAAGGGGTCGTCCATGCCATCCGGATGATCCGAAGGCGTGTCGAAGATCACCGCGGCGTCGCCGAGGCCGGTCCAGTACGAGGCAGTCCGGAGGACGAAATTGCCCGCCATTCGCATCGGGCCGCTACTGGCCAGCCCGACGTTGCCGTTGTCGCCGGCGAACAGGATCACGATCCAGGGCGGCGTGCTCGATGGGGCGTCGAGCCAGATGCCTTGCGTAACGTCCGACCGGCTCGGGATCTGGATCAATTCGGCGGCAGACGCCGTGCGGGCGCATAGCAGGGAAGCTGCCGCGAGCGTGGCCACGAGCAGCGAACGGACCCCGGCGGCCAGGACGGCCATTGGAGGAGAAGGCAAGGGCTTGCGGTGTTCCATCGTTTCCCCCGGACTGACGTGACAGGTCGCACGATTCTATCGCGTCCGCCCCGTTCCCAATTCTTTGGCAGAGCGAGGCGCGAGACTTACGTGCACTATCCGACCGGAAGGCTTCGGCGTGGAATACGATCAGCAGATCTGATTACTTACGCCAATACCATGGAGAAGCACGTCGAGTTGTTGCTCGATGTTTGCGCGATCGTAAGAAACCATCGCCACGCGCCAGAGACCTTGCAGGAAGGTGACGATGATGGAGGCGACCATCATGGGGGCCAGCGACGGCTGCAATAGCCCCTTTTCCTTGTCTTCGCGCACCCGGGTAGCCACTGCCGATTGCAGTTCCGTGAGGATCCGCTCCGCGCGCTTGCGCAAGTCGGGATCGTCCAATACCTCCGGAGCTTCCATGGCGGCCAGCATGCACAACTTCGATGGGGTTGCGGAATCGTCCAGACAGTCAAGGACTACTGCAAAAAATGCCTGGATTCCTTCGAGCGCTGTCGGCGCGTTCGCGAGAGCTTCCATGCGCCTGGCAACGATCTGCTTTTCATAGCGTTCAATGCAAGCAAAGTACAACTGCTTCTTGCTTTTGTGGCTATTGTAGAAAGACCCTTCTCCAATGCGCATGACCTTCAGTAAGTCACGCAATCCGGTCTGGGCATAGCCGCGTTGCCAGAATAGTGCGAGGGCGGCGTCAAGGGCCTCTTCGTAGTCGAATGCAATTTTCCGAGCCATAGTCCGATTTTCCTTAATTGTAACGGCCGCTACAATTTCGTTGACGGCACGAATTTAGCGCACTATATTGTAGCGATCGTTACAATATGGTGCCGCCTAACTTCGCCGTCGAGCTGTATCGAGCGCGGGCAGCGCCCACCAGGAACCCCTATGAACTCTTCGATGCCCGTGCCTGCGCAAACACTCGTATTGCCGCCGGCGACCGAGCGCGTTACCCCGTTCGAACTCGATGTGCCTCAGGCGGCGATTGACGATCTAAAAAACCGCCTCGACCTGATTCGCTGGCCGGACCGCGAGTTGGTAGCCGACTGGTCTCAGGGCGTGCCTTTAGCCGCGGCCCAGGACTTGATCGCGTATTGGAAGCAAAGTTATGACTGGCACCGATTTGAGGCGCGCCTGAATAGTTTTCCGCAATTCCGCACCCGGATCGATGGGGTTGGCATCTACTTCATTCACGCGCGATCGGCGCATGAGAACGCCTTGCCTATCATCATGACGCATGGCTGGCCGGGGTCCGTAGCCGAATTTCTCGATGTCATCGAGCGCCTGACCGACCCGACCCGGTTTGGGGGGAGGGAGGAAGATGCTTTTCACGTCGTTGTCCCGGCCATTCCCGGTTATGGTCTTTCGGACATACCTCGTGATCTGGGTTGGAACCCGAGCCGTATAGCGCGTGCCTGGGCTGTACTGATGACAGAGCGTCTGGGTTACCGAGGCTGGGTGGCCCAAGGTGGGGATTGGGGCTCCGCCATCACGACGGCGCTTGCCAGCCAGAGGCCTCAAGGCCTTCTCGCAGCCCATGTGAATCTTCCCATGGTCGTTCCCGCAGAACTCCCGTCAAATCCAACGAAGGAAGAGATGAAAGCACTGGCCGGCATCGAATACTTCGTCACCCGGGGCACGGGTTACGCCGATCAGATGAACACTCGCCCGCAAACCATTGGCTACGCACTCAATGATTCGCCGCTGGCACTTGCCATGTGGATCTATGAGAAGTTCTGGGATTGGACGGACAATTTCGGAAAACCCGAGGACGCTTTGACTCGCGATCAAATGCTGGATGACATTTCGCTCTATTGGTACACCGGTACAGGAACATCTGCATCGCGGTTGTATTGGGAAGGCGTTGGAGAAACCATTCGCAGCCACGAGTTCTTCTCGCCGAGCCGGTCCGGCGGCGGAAAAATCGAAATCCCCATGGGCGCCAGCCTGTTTCCTTCCGAGACTTTCAATCCACCTCGGGCGTGGGCGGAACAATCCTGGAGCGAAATTTTTTACTGGAACCGGGTAGACGCCGGTGGCCACTTCGCGGCGTTCGAGGAACCGGAAATTTTTTCGAAGGAAATGTGGAAGGCCTTTCAGCCGTTCCGGGCCTCGGTGAAGGGACAGTAAGAAAAGCAGAACGTTACCGAAAATGCGCTAGCCGACAGAGGCCGGGTTGGGCGGAAAAACTTCGATTGCCTGGAGCGGTTCGCTGTCCGATCGCCGCTTTGCGGCATGACGATTGGTGCGGCGGCGTGACGGCGGAAATTGCAGCGACTCAAGATCGACTAACAACGAGAGTCGCTGCCCTGTCGATTCCTTAGAAGAAAATATTCAGATTGCCGAGCAGATTGAGTGCCGAGCCCGTTTCCGGCTTATAGGCAATGCTGGTCGGATGGTTGACGTATCCGACGCCGAGACTGCCGTAAACGCCGCGCACGAGCCGCGCGCTCCAGGAAAGCGTAATCGCCTTGCTGTCGCGATGCACGAGATTGCCGGCCGCCTGCGAAACGCGGATCGCGTCGCTGCCCCACACGCTATCGGTCGCGACAAGCGAGATCAGATCGTAAGGCCGGCTCTCGAATATCCCTTTGGCGTACAGCCGTAATTCATAGTACTGCGAAACGGCATTCGCGTAAGGAGGCGCATACATGACCGAGGCTCCCGCATAGAGGCCGCGCCCCGGTGCGCCCGAAGGATGCGTCTGCCACAGCTGACGATCGCCGACGAAGTAGAGATAGCCGTTATGGTCGACGCGCGTGCCGGGATGCTCGTAGCTCTTGAAGTTGCTCGTGTTGTACGCGCCGCCGACGCGCATCCACGTCATCGGCCGGTCTGCCGCCGGCGCGCGCTGATAGCCCGCTTCGCCGAGATAGAGGGCGCCCGCGTTCGGCGTGGACCAGTCGAAGCCCGTGGGATTGTATTGGGTCTCGGCCTGCAGGCCGTCGGGATTGACGGAGCGCTGTACCGCGCCCTGCAAGTACCACTTGTCGGTCACCCAATACTTGAGGTTGATCCCCGGAGTGGGCGTGCTATTGCTCGACATGCCGCCCTGAATCGGAATGCTGCCCGAAGGGCCGAACACGCTCGAGGCCAGGCTGCCGCCCACGTAGATATTGGCGAATTGCCACGTGTTCGTCGTATAGCCGAGCTTGAGTTCCAGGCGCTTGCTGAATAGCGTCTGGTAGTAGGTCATCTGCGAGAGACTGGTCTTGTTGGGGCCGAGCGGCGCCCAGGAAACCGTCGTGTTGATACCCGCGACGTAGAACTGGCCGTCCGGAATGCCGAAGCGCGAGAGATCATACGTCACGCCGGCGATAAAACTGTTGGTGTACGAAAAGGTTTGGCCGTTGTACTGCTGCGTGCCGTTATTGCTGCGCGCCGAGCCTTGCAGCGTGTTGTACGCCATGTTGAACAGATTCATGCCGATAAAGCCGATACCGGCGTCGGCCAGCGCGCGGCGCATGCCGAAAGCCTCGGGGTCGACCGTGTCGGCGGGGCCGGGCAGCGCGAGGTTGAAGCCTTTCGGCTGCAGCGACGCGAATTCGCTGCCAGGCGCCAGAGCGGAGGCGGGCGGCGTCGTGAGCGCGGCGGCGCGCGCGGCGTCGACGGCCGGGTCGGCCTGCGCGGAATTGAGTGTGTCGGACCAGGCGCTTTCGGCGTTGCACAGCAACGTGAAGGCACCCGAGAGCAGCATCGCGCTCATGGCGGGACGGTGCGGGAGAAAGCGGCGTCTTCGACGCGTGGGCAGGCTCTGGCGAGTCTGTCGTAAGGAGCGGCAATGAGCGTTCATGGTCGGAGCGGCGAAATAGCGTAGTGGAAGGGAGCGTGCGAAGCGGTTAGCTGTCGTGCTGGGGTTCTGTTGTCGTGATGTGGGCAAGGGCGCGGCAATCGCGCGGCGGGCGCGGATCAGTCGTGCTCCGCCATCGCGAGTTCGCGCAGCAGCGTGCGCGATCCGCTCGCGATCAGCAGTGCGCCGGCAATATAGGTGAGCGAAACGACGGCAAGTGCGTGGCGCAAGGCATCGGGGCCGGCACTCGCGGCAAAGAGGTCGCTGAGTACGCCCGCGAGCGAGGGACCGACGCCCATGCCGATCAGGTAAGTGAAGAGCAGGAACAACGCCGAGGCCGTTGCCCGATAGCGGCTGCCCGCGAGGGACTGGATCAGCGCGTAGGAAGGGCTCGTCGAGAGACCGGCGAAGAACGTCATGGGCAGCGAGATGGCGAGCGCGATGTCCAGGCTATCGGTGTACAGGAACGCGAGCGTGAGCGGCGAGGCGAGCGCGAACGACAGCGCGGGCAGGCGCAGGCTCCAGCGCATGTCGCGGCGTGCGAGCAGGTCGACGAGCACGCCGCCGAACAGCAGCGCGGCGATAGTCGCAAGGCCCATCGTCAGCCCGTAGGTGGCGCCCACGCGCGCGGCCGTGAGATGGTAGTGGCGCATGAGAAACGCCGGCACCCAGCTCAGTACTGCGAATGAGCCCACCGAGCACACCGCTACGCCCAGGCAAAGGAGCAGGAACGCACGGCGCGCGAGCAGCACGCGGGTTGCGCGCCAGAGGCTTTCCTGTGCGCGCGGTGCGGCGGCGTGCGGCTCCTTGACGGTGAGCCAGAGCAGCAGCGCGAGCAGCGGACCGGGCGCCGCGCCGGCAATGAAGGCCATGCGCCAGCCCCAGTGATCGACGATCCAGCCGCCGATGAAGCTTGCCGCCATATAGCCGCAACCGCCCACCACCACCACGACCGATAGCGCCGTGCCGCGCCAGCGCCGCTCGAACGTGTCCGAGACGAGCGCATGAATCGTCGGATTGCCGCCGGCCTCGCCGACGCCTACACCGAGCCGCGCCAACAGCAGCACGCCAAAGCTGGGCGCGACGCCGCACAGCGCGGTCATCGCCGACCAGACGGTCAGCGAAAGGCTCAGCACGCGCACGCGCCGGCCGCCGTCCGACAGGCGCGCGATCGGCACCGCGAGCAGCGAGTACACGGCGGCGAAGCCGAGTCCCGAAAGCAGGCTGATGCGGGCGTCGCTCACGTGCATGTCCGACTTGATGGCCTGCGTGACGATTGCGATCAGGAAGCGATCGTAATAGCCGAGCAGTGAAACCAGTGCGAGCAACACGAGAATGTAAAGCGCAGTGGCGCGCCGCGGCGGTGCGACGTGGTGGCGGGCGTGCGCGGGTGAGACGCCCGCGCGCGGCGGTGCGATCGGCGTGGTGGTTTCCATGGCGAAGTCCTTGGTTAACCGTCGATCAGGTCGGATGTGTGCCGGCCGGCGTATCGACGTCGCCGTCGATGCGCGCGCCGCTAAAACGCTCGTGGAAGTCGCCGAGCTCGATCGTGAAGTCGTCGAGCGCGGCGATTTGCGCTTCGCTCAGTTCCGGGTGTTCCGCGCGATACCACGCGCCGTATTCGGGCAATTGCGAGGAATAGGTCTTGAAGTAGGTGGACCAGGCACGCAGACGCAACTGCGGGCGTTGCGCATCGAGATCGAATTCCATGAGGCGCAGCCAGCCGTCGCCGATGCCGTCGATCACGCGCGTATCGGGCGAGGTCATGCGCAGCGACTGCTTGCGGCTTTGATAGTTGGTGAGGAACTGATAGACGTCGTGGCCGTGCCGGTTCTTGTCGATGCGATGCTGCACGCCGTGAAAGTGGCCGTTGAGCACCGCGAGAATCGGGTCGTGCCGCGAAACGAAGCGCTCCCACAGGCGCTCGGGGTCATGGCGCTGCGGATCGAGACGCGAAAGATCGAGACATTCGATCGATTCGCGGCGGCCGTTGCTGTTGAGGAACTCGTGAATGGAAACGATCGTCGGCAGGCCAGGAAACGCGGCGAGCACCGATTCGGCCCATTCGATCACCTCGCTGTCCGGCGACATCTCCATGCCGAGATGCAGGAAGCGATAGCCGCCGCCGTTGAAAATCTGCGCGCTGTTCGCGCCGCCGCGCAGCGATGCCACATACCACGGCTGACCCTTGAAGAAGGGTGTGCTGGCGCCGAAGTTGCGCGTCCAGTTCACCAGCTCGCCGCAATGCAGGCCGCCGATGCCGCTGTAATCGCCGGGCACGAGCTCGCGCGCGCTGGGCGGATGGTTGGCGTCGGTCCAGAGATGATCGTGGTCGTGATTGCCGGGCACGACCGAGAACGGCAGCGTGCCCGCGATGATCTCGTAGGCGGCCTTCGCCGCGGGAATCTCGACCTCGACCACTTTCTCGGGCGAAGGCGGAATCAGCGAGTCGATGATGGGATTGGCGACGGCCTTGTCGCCGCGCGCAGCGTGCTCGCGGTCGAGCGCGTTGCTCACCGGATGCTGCCACATATCGCCGAGCCCGGTAGCGAAGGCGATTTCGCCGCCGTTCTTCACGGCGTTGCGCGCGATGTAGTGCATCATGTCCCAGAGAATTTCGCGGGAGTTGAACGGGAAACCCGCCTCGCGCTGCTGGGTATGACTCGTGTAGTTTTGTGTGTCGGGGATGACCGCGATGCTGAAGCGATGGCCCGGCGTGGCCTTGGATGACTGCATAGAAACTCCATGAGAGCGGACGTAAAGCGTCGGAGTCGAAGCGTGTCTGTCATGCTTCACGAATCAACTAGAACACTTGTACAGTATCTGGCTATTAAGGCGGCGCTGTGACATCGCACGGCTCACGCAGCTCCGGACGTAGCCTTCATCACCAAGAAAAATGAGGAATATGACGTGAGGTTTACAAGATGTTGATCGGCTACAATCTCGGCTTCGAGCTGCGATCAGGGCGTGCGAAGCGGCCAGATCAACACGAGAGGCAGGAAGAAATATGAAACAGTTGTACAGTTTTGGGCTGAATGGCCGGACTGCCCGCGGGAGGTGCCGTTGAGCATCGAAACCTCAGCAGGCCCGAGCGCGGAGCGCCTCAAGCAGGCCGCGTTCGATCTGGCATGCGAGCAGGGGCTCGCCGCCTTGAGTGCCCGCGCGCTTGCGTTGCAGACGGGCGGTAGCGCCTCCGCGATCAACTATCACTTTGGCAGCCGGGACAAGCTGCTGCTGGCGCTCCATGGCGAGGCCGCCGAGCGCTCGGCCAGGGCGCGTGAAGCTGCGCTGGAGTGCGGATATGCCATGGTGCCGGACTGGGCAGACTGGCCTTATGTGTTTGCCGCCGTGCTGCAGGCGCGGCTGGAGCGTGAGCGCGCGGCGAACCTGTTATTGCTCGAACTGGAGCACGAGAGCAATTCGGGCCGCGAGCCCGGCCTGCGTGAAGCCGCGCTCGGCGAAGCGCATATCGAGGCGCGATTCTGGTTCGAATTCGCGAGCCGCTTCGGGGCGAGCGAGGCCGCGGCGCGCGTATGGGCAGACTTCGCACTCGGGCTTACCGGTCTTCTGATTGGCGAAACCGAGGCCGTGGCTTGTGCCGCGTGGATAGCGGCGCCGGCCGTGCGACTCCAGCAGCGCCTCGGCAGGCAGCCGGTCGCGCTCGTCGAGCGCCGCAAGCCCGCCATGGCGGATCGCGAAAGGGCCGCGCTCGACGAGGCGCGCACGGTGACGGGGTCGGCGCGCGCGAGCAGGACCACACAGGCGATTCTCGACGCCGCCATGACGACGATAGCGAAGCAGGGCGCGGACCGCCTCACGCAACGCGAGGTCGCGACGCTGGCCGGCGTGTCGCTTGCTTCGGTCACCTACTTTTTTCGGACCAGGAACGATCTGATCTATGCGGCCTTCGATGCGCTGTGCCAGCGCATGCGCGCGCGGGTCGACGCGCTGGAGCGTCGTGCGGCAGACGAGTTCGTCGAGGCCAACGTGCTGCTGCAGAAAGGGGACGGGCTCGAGTCGCTCGCGGCGCTCAATGCGCTGCTACGCGCGGCGGCACGTGACGCCGCGCTCGCGCCCATTGCCGCCGAGATCCGGCAGCTACGGGGGATCGGCTCGTTCGTCATGCTCGGCAAGCTGGGCTTGCGGACCGACTGGGTCGATGCCTATGTCTGGGGCGTACTGGCGGCTGGCAGCACGCGCACGTGTCTGCTGGCGCATCCTCACGATCCTGTTGCGGCAATCGAGGCGGCGGCGGGGGAGACGCTGCTTGCGGTGTTCGGTGTGCGCGGCTGATGTCCGACTCTCCTTCGTCGGTCGATTTGTATTGGTGGATGAGCGTGTTCTTGGAGTCGTTGCCTCGCAATCAGGTTCATTGACTCGCGTCTGTATGGATCACCGCGTAAGGCTGTGGAACAATCTCTTTTCCCACATAAATCACCAATAAAGAACGGAGCTTGTTATGACAGCAGAGCGCGAGACTCGTGCGAAGACCGTACTGCAAAGACTGCGCGATGAGATCGACGGGGATGCATGGCGGTGGCCTCGTCACCCCGGCCGCATCGACAAAGTGCGGCGCGTCATCGCGGGATGCGAGAAGCGTATCCTGGACCCTATCAAAAGCCGGCACGAGAACGTCGCGTGCAGCGGCGATGCGAATACTTGCCACCTGTTTCAGGCGCCGCCGATTTCCGGGATGCGTGATCGACGCCTATGCATGCGTCCCGGCTGCGGGCTTCGCAAGCGTTGAGAACAGGAGAGAGAAACCGCCTTTGAGGTCGGAGAAAGTTCACGACTACCGTTGATTGAACCGGGCTGGTACGAGAGGACGGCGCTTCAGGACGCGGAGCGACATCGAAAGTCCCATGGCCCGGATTCACGACATGATCCGTCGAATCAGAAGCGCTGGAAAATGCCGGCCTGAATGCCCAACTGGTTCTTTCCTGCCAGCGTCATGCCGCCGACATCGACACCCGCCGTGCTGTTCTTCGAATTGAACATATAGCTCGCATTCGAATACAGGTAAGTATTCTTCGACAGGGCGTACATCGCCGAAAAAACAGTATTCGTTGCCTTCACGTCTTTTCCCGGGACGTCGACGTGATAAAGGCTGCCAATTAGCGTGAGTGCGGGCGTGACCTTCACGCGTGCGCCTCCCCAATAAAGATTGGAGTTGATGGAGTTTGCCAGGAACTCCGTCTTCAGAAGCCGATACCCCGCCATGAATACCCATTTGTCGACGTTGACGCTTGCGGCGGCCACGTAGCGCCTCGCGCGGTCTCCCGGGACGGACGTGGCGGGCGTGAGGCCAGCCGAGAGCGTGCCCAGCCCCGAGCCGGTGCTGGACAACGGCCCGTGCAGATTGTCGTAGGCGAGGACGCCGCTGAAGACCGGACCTTTGTACTGGGCCGTGAACGCAAGGTCTTTCGCTGTCGACGCGCCGCCGGCGGTGCCGCCAATCGGCGTGCCGATGCTGTCGTACCCCATGCTGTAGAAGCCGGTGAGCCTGAAGTCGCCGAGCGTGCGCGTGTAGCGGATGGACTGGTCTCCACGACTCACGAGCCCGGGGTCCAGCGTCGCCAGCGAATATTGGGCGTACGTGGTGGGATCGTAGCCGTTGAGCACGTCGTAGATGGGGTTGTATACGCGACCGAGCCAGAGTTCGTTGTCGTGTCCGCTCAGGCCGAGCGCAGCTTGCCGGCCGAACAGGCGGTTACCCTGTCCCAGCGTGCCCTTGGTTTCGTCGAAGCCCGATTCCAGCCAGACGGAAGCTTGCCAGCCATTACCGAGATCTTCGCGCGCCCGGATTCCCCAGCGCGATTCCTGGATATTGCCGTCCTGCAGTTGCACCAGCGAATGTGAAGTCTTGTTCGCGTTGGTCAGATATTCGACGCCGGTGTCGACGATGCCATAGAGCGTGACGCCGCTTTGGGCGTGGGCCGATAGCGGAACCATTAGCGCACCCGCCGTGGCTATCAGGGCTTTCGACCATGCAAGTCCGATCTTCTTCATGTTTTGTTATGCTAAATAATAATCTGTTGTTTGGATAACATTGAAATACGGTGTGCTGCTTGCGATCGACGTTCAGCGAACCTCGTTATCGCGGCGGTGCCACGAGAGGGTGGCTTGCGCAGCCGTAGCGAACGCAAGCCACCTCAGCAAGGCAAGGTGACGCCAAAGACTCAGCGCAGACTCAGCGCAGATTCAATACGAATTCAACGTGGACTCAGCGCCGCCGACCACGGCGAAAACGCATCGCTCACGCCTCGGGCGGTCACGCCGTCGAAGCGCTCGATAATGCTCGGGCGGGCGAAGTTGATGGGCAGGACGTTGTGGTCCACGACCTCGCATTCCCCGAGCTGGCGCAGCGCATCCAGCACGTCCGCGGAGAGCCTGCGGTCCGCGCTCAGGCGCTCCGGTCCCGATACGTCGATCCTCGGCCAGTGCCCGGCATCGCCCACGTCCATATCGAAGTCGTGCACGAACAGCAGGAGTTGCGCGATCGCGGCCATGATCCGCCGGCCGCCGGCCGCTCCGCCGACGACAACCGGGCGGCCGTCGCGGGCGATGATGGCAGGACACATGTTCGAAAGCGCCTTCTTGCCACCCGCGATGCTGTTCGATGTGCCCGGCCGCGGGTCGAACCACATCACCCCGTTGTTCATCACGAATCCGGTCGAGGGCAGCACGACGCGACTGCCCATCGACGACAGCAGCGTCGTCGTCAAGGCGACCATCGAACCGTTTGCATCGCAGACGTTGATGTGGGTGGTGCAGCCCTTGGGCGAATGCGGATCGCTGTCCTCGTGCAGGCGCTTGCGGTACGCCGACTTGAGCGCCTGGGCCATGCCGGCGTACCACTGCGGGGAAGGCCGGGTTTCGCTGCCGCGGCTCGATGGCGGCTGCAAGGCGGCGAGCGCGTCCGCGAGCGTCGGGCCGGCGTTGAGGCCCGACGAAAGCTGTATCGTCGATTCCCCCCATGGCACCGACAAGGCGCCGGACGTTTCGACCGCATAGGCTTCCAGTTCGTCGCGCCCGATCAGGCCGCCCATGCCGGCGATATCGTCGACGATGGTTTTCGCCAGGTCGCCGCGATAGAAATCGCGCCATCCCTGCTGGGCGATCTGCTGCAGCGTGTCCGCAAGGCGGCCCAACGGCAGGAACCCGGGCGTGCCCTGGTACGGCGGCACGGGCGGCAGGCCATCGCGCAGAAAGATCCGCGAAGTCTCGGCATAGCGGCGCATGATCGGCGCGGCCTGCGCGAGCATCAGGGTGGTGAACCAGTCCGAGGCGAGGCCGCGTTTCGCGAGGGCAATCGCGGGTTGAATCACTTCCGACAGCGGCATCGTGCCCCATCGTTCGAGCATCGTGCCGTAGCCGGCCACGGCCGTCGGCAGGCAGAACGACAGCGGCCCATGGGAGTTTGCGTCGTCTTGCACCTGCGGCCACGGAAACATGTCCGTGGCAGGCTTGCCGGTCAGCGGAAACAGCTCCGAGCGCAGTTTCTGCGGCGCCACGGGGCCGAAGTGGATCGAGGTCGCGGCCTTCTCGTCATGGCCCTGGTAAAGGGCGAAGCCGATGCCGCCGAGCCCGGAGTTCCAGGGCTCGACGACGGCGAGCGCGAAGGCGACCGCCACGGCCGCGTCGACGGCGTTGCCGCCTGCTTCGAGCACCGCCGCGCCGACGGCGGAAGCATCGTACGACTGGGAGACGACCACGCCGCGCGAAGATTCGGCGATGGGCTTTCTGACCGACCAGTTATGCACCGGGTGGTCCAGGGGTTCGTAGGAAACCATGTTGTTGGCGTCTGCAATGGTTACGTCGGGTTGCTATTTGAAGCGGCCTCGTTTTCCGTCGCGGTCAAGAAGGCCTCCTCACGGATTTCAGACAGCATGCGTCTTTGCATACCGCACGATATCCGCATGCGTGGCAATCCACGTTTTGCGTTCGCGGGCGTAACGGAGCAACTCCTCGAGAATCCAGATTCGCGAGCGCGCGCTGATCATGTGCGGGTGCATCGTCAACTGGAAGATGCCGCCTTCTTCAATGGCGGCGTCCAGTTCCCGCTTGAAGATGTCGAACACGTCGGCCGGCGCGGTGTAGGGACGCAGCGACTGGAAGCGGTGCATGTTGAAATACACGGCATCGTCGCGAATCCATTCGACCGGCAGTTCGACCACGTCCGTCGGCTTGCCGTCCAGAAGCAGCTCGTAGCAGTCGTCGTCCGCCATCAGCGAGGAATCGTATTCGAGGCCCATTTCCACCGCGATGCGCAGGGTATGAGGGCTGAAATCCCAGGAGGGGGTGCGCATGCCGACGGGCCGCACGCCGGTGATCGAGGTCAGCGTGTCGGAAGCGCGCAGCAGCAGGTCGCGTTCGGCTTCGTACGGAAGAATCGAGTTGAGCTCGTGAATCCAGCCATGCAGGCCGATTTCGTGGCCGGCATCGGCGAGGCGTTTCTGTTCGTCGGGGTAGGTGAGCGCCGCGACGGCGGGCACATAGAAGCTTGCCTTGGCGTCGAACTTGTCGAGCGTCCGTTCGATGCGCGGCACGCCGACGCGATTGCCGTATTGGCCCCAGCTCATGCGGCCGATGGATTGTCCGCCGTCGCGCAGCTCGCCGGTTTCATGGTCGCTGTCGAAGGAGAACGCGACCGCGCACGGCGCATTGCCGGGCCAGGAAGCCGGTTTGAGCGAGCGGCCGGCACGCACCTGGTTGAGGAGTCCGCGCCATTTCGGTTCGTCCCATTGCCACGGTTTCAGTTCTTCGTTGTTCGTGTTGTTGCTCATGCTGTCCAACTCCTTGTCTTGCTGATGACTTACTTGCCGCCGTCGACGGCAATGATTTGCCCGGTTACGAAGGACGCCAACGGCGACGCGAGAAACACGGTGACGTTGGCGATATCCTGCGATGTGCCCAGGCGGCCGAGTGCGATGCTGCGCATCAGGGCGGCCTGCTTCTCTTCGCCCATCGCGTCCCATTGGGCCTCGGTTGCGGCATTCGTGCGAACGAAGCCGGGCGCGAGCGCATTCACGCGCACGCCGTAAGGGCCCAACTCATGAGCGAGCTGGCGGGTGAGGCCCAGCGAGGCGTGTTTGGCCGCGCAGTACGCCTGCACGCCCGTGAGCGATGCCTGCAGCGCCGCGCCGGAGGCAATCGTGACGATGGCGCCGCTTTTCCGCGCTTTCATCACGGGGGCGACGGCGCGAGCCAGCGCGAACGCACTGCCGAGATTGATGTCCATGATGCCGTCCCATTCGGCGTCGGTGACCGACTCGATGGGCTTGTGGGCGTGTCCCATGACCCCGCCGGCGTTGTTCACGAGGACGTCCACCTTGCCGGCCGAATGAGCGACGGATGTGATCCAGTCGGCCGCCGCGCGCCGGTCGAGCAGGTCGACGACCGTGGTCCGTACGCCTTTTTCCTCGAGCGGGCGCAGGGCGGCTTCGCTCACGTCGGTCGCGTAGACCGTTGCACCCAGCTCGGCAAATTGCGTGGCGATGGTGGCCCCGAAGGTGCTGCCTGCGCCGGTGACGGCGACGACCTGCTCCGAAAAATCCAGTTTCATGCGATCAGCTCCAGAAGGTTGGCGTCCGCGAGGGCGCGTCGGCCGTCTTCGATTTCGTGAATCATGTTTTGCAGGGCCGCGAGGGTCGGCGTCGCGATGCCGAGGCGCAGGCCGGCGCGGACCACTTCGCCGACCTGCATGTCGACTTCGGTTTTGCGCTTGCGGATGGCGAGGTCGCGCCATATGCCGGAATGGGTTTTGGCATTGGGCCGGTTGAACTCGACCATCGCGGCGACCGTGGCTTCGACTTCGGCAACCGGCGCGTTGGCACGGAATGCCTCGGGGCGAAAGCCGTTGAAGCCCTTGGGCGCGATGCCCTGCGCGGCGGCCACGCTCATGACTTCGCAGCCGAGCCGCTGCCAGAGCGGCAGCAGCTCGGGACGGGCGAGGCAGTCCGCAATGCCGAGATCGCCCACGGCTTGCGCATGAAGCATCGCTCCGTAGGCGAGCTTGCCCCAGAGGTACGCGTTGATGTCGTCGGTGGCGATGGCCTCGGGCTCGAAATGCCGCATGTCCGCGAGCAGTTGTTCGAGGCGCGCGCTCGGCGAGCCGTCGAGTTCGCCGAGCACGACCGCTGCGCGATTGCCGAAGTGGACTTCGCCAGGGCCGATCCAGTCGGCCCCGAAATTGACGAAGGCGCCGATCACGCGCTCCTTGCCGACGATCTGCGCGATGTAGTTTTCGCACAGGCCGTTTTGCAGCGAGAGCACGTAGCCGTGATCGTCGAGGAACGGCGCGAGACGCTGCGCTGCCTCTTCGGTGTGCTGTGCCTTGACGCACAGGAAAATGCGTCGCCATTTTCCCGTGAGTTCCTGAGGCGTGAAAGCCGGCGCGGTAACGTGCGGATTGCTGACCGGCCCCGTGATGGCGAGGCCTTTGCCGGGCGTGCGGATCGCGTCGACGTGCTCCGCGACGACGTCCACGAACGTCACGTCGTATCCGGTTTGCCGCAGATGAGCGCCGACCGTGCCGCCAATCGCGCCGGCGCCCCAGATCAGGATGTCATGTTCCATGCTTTCTATCAGCCCGTGTGGTCAATCGAGTGATCCATGAGCCGTCTCCTTGAGGCCAAGAATGACCACGCCCGAGACGATCGCCGATGCAATCAGGTAGTACGCCGGAGAGATGGGCGAGCCGGTCTGCTGGATCAGCGTGGTGGCGATGAACGGTGCGAATCCGCCGAAGATCGCGGTTGCGAGGCTGTAGCCGATGGACAGCAGCGTCGTGCGCGACTTCGTCGGGAACATCTCGCACAACGCGGCCGGCCCGGCTCCCGAGAAGGCGGCGATAAAGATGTTGAAGAAGATCTGGATCGCGAGCGCGTTGCCGAGGCTCGGGTGCTTCAGCAGCAGCGAGAACAACGGGTAGGCAAAGATCGTGAAGACGATGCAGCAGGAGAGGAGCAAGGGCTTGCGGCCCCAACGGTCGGACAGCCAGCCGAAAAACGGCGTCGCGGCCACCAGGATGACGAGCGCGATGGCATTCGAGGTGAGCGCCTGCATCTGCGTGAGGCCGACATGCTGCACCATGAAGGTCGGCAGGTAAGACAGCATCACGTAGTACGAAACGGTCCAGATGATCGTGAAGCCGAACGCCCGGCTCATCATCGCGAAGGCTGCGCCTTTGGTCGGCTTGGCGACCGTCTCGCCCTTGGCCTGCGACTCTTCGAAAGCGGGCGTTTCGCGCAGCGTGCGGCGCATGTAGACGCCCACGACCACGAGGATCCCGCCGAGCAGGAACGGCACGCGCCAAGCCCATGCGTCCATCTGCTGCGCCGTGAACATCGAGGTGACGACGGTGACGACCAGACTCGAAACGAGGGTGCCGCTCGCAATCGATGCCTGACCGAAGCCGCCGAAAATGCCGCGCTTGCCATCGGGCGCCGACTCCACGATCAGCGAAGTGGAACTGCCCCATTCTCCGCCGGCCGCGAGCCCCTGGGCGATGCGCAGAACCACGAGCAGAGCGGGGGCGATGACGCCGATGTTCTGGTAGGTCGGAAGCAGGCCGATCCCGACCGTGCCGAGCGCCATGCCGAAGATCGTGATCTGCAGCGCGATCTTGCGGCCGAGCGTGTCGGCGATGCGTCCGATGATGACGCCGCCGAGCGGGCGGGCGAGAAAGCCGACGCCGAAGGTCGCGAAACTCGCCAGCAGGGCCACGACCGCGTCGCCCTGGAAGAACTTGTGGCCGAGCGTCGGGGCGAGAAAGGCGTAGACGATCAGGTCGTAGTACTCCAGCACGTTGCCGATCATGGCCGCCGCCAGTTGCTTGCGCGGTTTGACCTCTTCGTGGGCCATCTTCATTTCCTCACTAGCCAGAAGGGTGTTTGAGCTTCTCATGCGATTCGCCTGTCGGTTGTCTTGAATGCACGTCGGTGATGCTTATGCAGCTTACGCAGCGACGTTCGTATATACAAACGTCGTTCGTATTTGAAAACATATTTTCACGAGCAAAAGTCCGTGCCTACTGGGGTTAACCCGTCACGTGCCGCAACGGCCGGCCTGTCGTGGCGTATCCGCGGCCGCGTATCCGTTGCCGGGGCTGACGCGAACCGACTAGCGTATGATTCCGGGCTATCGTAAAAATGACTGATGAACGGCCCGCGAGACGGGAAGTCACTGCTAATCGAAGAGATCACCATGAGTGAGGTTGTGCGCTCCGCGGCGCGAGTCCTGGACCTTCTGGAATTTTTTGCCGGCCTCGAGGGGGCCGCAAACCTGGCCACGGTCACCGCCACGTTCGGCCTGCCGAAGAGCAGTGCCTTTGGCCTGCTGAAGACGTTGTGCGCGCGCGGCTACCTGGTTCGCGACGACCGGGGCATGTACGAGCTGAACACGTATTTCCGCGAGCATGGTTTCGGCTGGGGCGGCGACCAGATGGCGCGCGTGCTCGCGCTCGTCGAACCGGTCATGTCCGCTTTGGGCGAAGAGCTGGGCGAGACGGTCACCCTTGGCTCCCTCACCAACGACGGGCACATCAAGATCGTCAAACAAACGCTTTCCAGTCAGCCGGTTCGCTATGAAGGGTTTTCGAACAGGCTGCTGCCGGTTCATTGCACGGCGATGGGGCGGGTCATCCTGTCGGTGCTGCCGGAAGACATCGGCCATCGCCTGCTGCGGCAGCACGAGATCGTTGCGGTCACGCCGGTCACGATCACCGACCTGAAGCGCATCGAGCAGATCGTCGCGCAAGCGCGGATCGACGGCTACTGCGTGGTGGCCGACGAGTCCGACCTGGGCGGGACCGGCGTGGCGACGTGCATATCCGGCGGCCCAGGCCGCCCGACGCTTGCCTTGAACGTCGCCTGCATATCGGCCCGCTTCCCGGAGAAACGGGAGCGCGTCATCGCCGCGCTCATGCGCGAGGCGGAAAAGCTGCGCGAACTGACGGGCCGCTAGTTTTACGACGAGGTGAACGCGACGGTACGCTTCGGCCGCTCGTCGACCGAGAGCGAGAAAACGTCCGGTCGCGAATAGTGGCCGGTCACGTCGAAATCGTAGCGAGCCCGAATGAGTTCATCGGTATCGATCTCGGCCACGACCAGTCCCGTCTCGCCGTGCAGCGGGCCGGCGAGCACTTCGCCCAGCGGCCCGACGATCAGGCTTCCGCCGTTGATCAGAGGGCGGTCTTTGTCCCAGCCGGGCACCTCGATGCCCAGCGCGGCCGGCGACGGCTGCACCTGGCACGCACTGATGACGAAGACCCGGCCTTCGTGAGCAATGTGCCGCATGGAGCATTGCCAGATGTCGCGTTCGTCGACCGTGGGCGCGCACCATATCTGCACGCCTTTCGCATACATCGCCGTGCGCAGCAACGGCATATGGTTCTCCCAGCAGATCGCCGCGCCGACGACGCCGGTCTTTGTTTCCACCGCCGGCAGCGTCGAGCCGTCGCCTTGTCCCCAGATCAGGCGTTCCGTTCCCGTCGGCATCAGCTTGCGATGTTTGGCCACGAGTCCGTCATCGGGGGTGAAGAACAGCGCGGTGCAATACAGCGTGCTTCCCGAGCGTTCGATGACGCCCATGACGATCGACGCATTGCATCGCGAGGAGAGTTCGGCGAGCGCGTCGGTTTCCGGGCCGGGCACGTCGATCGCGTTCTCGAAATACCTGGCGAAGACTTCACGCCCTTCGGGCAGCCGGTAGCCGAGCCGCGTGCCGAATGTCTCGCCTTTCGGGTAGCCGCCGAGCAAGGCTTCGGGCATGACGACGAGACTCGCGCCGGATGCGCGAATCTGATCCTCGAACGACAGGATATGTTGAAGCGTTGCCGCTTTGCCCTGCGGTGATGCACCGATCTGCAATGCGGCAACTGTCGATTTAGGCATGGTGTTCTCCAGGGGAACGGTTGATGCGCTCATCATCGCGCAGCCATAGAATGGAGAAAACGCATATCTCAACTTTCCGATATGAGCCATATTGATATCTCGACGGTCGACCTGAATCTTCTGAAAATCTTCGAGGCGCTGTTTGAGGAAGGCGGGGCAAGCCGGGCCGCAATCCGCCTGGACATGACGCAGTCCGCAGTCAGTGCCGCATTGAGGCGGCTTCGGGACGTCTATTCGGACACGCTGTTTGTCCGCACGGGGCGCGGACTTGCGCCGACTTCGAGAGCCCGGGAACTGAAACCCATCATCAGCGAGGCGCTCGACCGATTTCGTCTCAGTCTCACGATCTCGACGCCGGACGCCAGGTCTTTTTATGGCCGCGCCGTATCGATCGGCCTCTCCGACGACATCGAGATCGCCGTGGGACGCAAGATCATGGATGCGGTTGACCGGCGCGCCCCTGGCTTGCGGATCATTTTTCGACAGACGTACAGCCAGATCGTCAGCGATTCGCTGGCAAACCAGGAAATGGATCTGGCTATCACGGCGGGCGGACTCGCGTTGCGAGGACTCGGCCATCAGGTGCTGGCCGAGGGGGACTATGCCTGTCTGGCCGACCGTGCCAGTCTCAAGGGCGCGGCAAGCGAATTGACGATCGAGGAATATGTCGCGCGTGGGCATATCCTCGTGTCTGCCGGCGGCGTGGTGGGGATTGTCGACGAAGGGCTGGCCGCACTCGGCCTGAAACGCAAGGTCATCGGATCGACCACGCATTTCGCCGGCTTGCCCTTTTTATTGAAGGGGAGCCGCGCCGTGGCGACGATTCCGCGGCACGCGGCCGATGCGATCGCGCGCATGACGGGTTTGCGGTTGTTGGCCTGTCCGCTTGTCTTGCCACGCTATGCCATCGAACTTGGTTGGCGTAACAGTTCGCTGCGCGATGCGGCGGTCGTTACGGTTCAGGCTGCGATTGTGGAGTGCTTTGCCAATTTTGCTTCGCGCTGATAGGAGGATCGATCGAATGGCTCTCAACGATCTTCGCCTGATTCTGCCGGATACGATCGGCCCACGCCGCTCGTTCCCGGGCGCGCAACACGCGGCTGAATGACAGCGGTCATTTGCCTCGTGCCCTGACGAGGCGATCACCGCCCGTTGTCGCGTTTAAGCGCGGATGGTCCCTTTCACCTAGCCGAACGCCGGCTCCGAGAACCGCTCGATCCAGGCCGCCAGGCGGTCGGCCGCAAAACTGGCCGCCCGCGTGCCGGCGCGGCAGACGATGGCGTCGCCGTCGCGCACGAACTGCAGGGCGCCGCCGGCTTCTTCCAGCCAGAGCAGGCAGGCCAGCCAGGCCGCGTGTTCGCTCGATACGGCTTGACCGACCGGGCGGGTGAGGAACTCGCTCAGCGTGGCCGGCGAAGTCCAGATCAGCGCATCGCCGTCGCTGCGCACCGCGGCGCCGAGAACTTCGGTCACGACCCGCACCGCATCGGCCGTGCCGCGCCCCGCATTCTGCGTACGCAGCTCCGCGAGGCGCGTGCCGACCGCGTGGCCGAAGCGCCCGCTGCATTCGCTCTCGGCACGCACGAGGTCGGCGTAGTCCATGCGCTGCCAGTCCGGCTCCACCTTGCGCGTACCCGCCAGGTCGGTGCCGGCCAGGTAGGTTTCCACCGGCTGGAAGCGGTCCGGGCCGATCAGGCTCGCGCACAGCGTGTGCACGATGCCGACGCGGGTGGCCACGGTCTGCGTCTGCAGCACGCCGAGCTTCTCGCGCACGAGCTGGTCGCGTTCCTTGCGCAGTCCCGCCAGTTCCAGCGCCTGCTTCATCTCCATGCGCAGCGCCGAGATGTCCCACGGCTTCTTGATATAGCGATGTATCTGGCCCTGGTTGACGGCCTCGACGGTCTGGTCCAGTTCCGAATAGGCCGTCGTCAGAATCCGCACGATGTGGGGATAGCGCTCGCGCGCATAGCGCAGCAGTTCGTTGCCGTATTCGCCCGGCATGCGCTGGTCGGACACCAGCACGGCCAGGCTGGCGGCGTGGGCGTCCAGCATCGCCTTGCCGTCTTCCACGGAGGCGCCCGTCACCACCG
This sequence comes from Paraburkholderia sp. Ac-20342, assembly GCF_017104985.1. NCBI lineage: Bacteria > Pseudomonadati > Pseudomonadota > Betaproteobacteria > Burkholderiales > Burkholderiaceae > Paraburkholderia > Paraburkholderia sp. Ac-20342. Next base: position 67,764 of record NZ_JAAGPQ010000005.1, read on the forward strand.
GCGCGATCGCGCCGATGGCGCGCTCGAAGTATTTGACCGCGGTGGCTTCGTCGTCAACGAACAGAATCGCCGGGGGCGGTGTCTGGTCGGCAATCGTATTGCTCATTGGTCACTCCTGTGCATTCGAATCTTCAAATTGGGGCAATCCAGCGCCACGCTCGTGCCGGCGCCGGACGCGGATGCGATCCCGATACGGCCGCCCGGGAACGGCATGACGCGCTTGCGGAAAATCATCTTGAAGCCGCTCACGCCGGCGCGAGCGATAACTGCTTCGAGCAACGCGCGCGGCATCACTTCGGGCGCGATATCGGGACTGCCGTCGCCGCGGCCAGCACCTCGCGGACCGCGCTCACGCCTAGCGGCTTCTCCAGGATTCGAAACACCTCGCCGGAATTGACCACTTCCAGCAGCGCGCCGTAGTCCGCGTAGGCGGTCACGAGGATTCGCACGATATGCGGATACTCCCGGGCGACCTGCCGCAGCAGCTCGTCGCCGTTCGGGCCCGGCATGCGGAAGTCGGTCACGAGGACCGCCACCCGCGCACCTTCGCGGCGCAGGATCGACATGGCCTCGTCCGCGCCGTCGGCGAGCAGCACCTCGTAGTCGCCGCCGGCCGAACGCGCGAAGTACTTGCGGGCCAACTCCTCGTCGTCGACATAGACGACGGTCTGCCGGGCTTGTTGTGTCTCGCTCATCTCGGCATCACTCGACGCGTGGCAGGTCGAAGTTGAACGCGGTCCATTCGCCCAACTGGCTTTCTGCGAACAGGGTGCCGCCGTGCCGCTCCACCACCGCATAGCTGATGGACAGGCCAAGGCCGAGGCCCTGGCCGACTTCGCGGGTCGTGAAGAAGGGTTCGAACACGCGCGCCAGATTTTCCGCGGCAATTCCCGGGCCGTTGTCGCGCACATTCACGTGCAGCCGCTCGTCGCGCCATTGCGCCATGACATGAAGCTGCGGTGCCGCGGTGCCGGCCTTGTGCATGGCCAGCGCGGCATTCGAGAACAGGTTGATGAGCACGCCGATGATGGCGGCTTCGTCGCCGAGCACCAGGGTGTCGCCAGGCAGCTCGCGCGTGAGCGTCACGCCGCGCAGCTCATGGGCGCTCAGCCGGATCGACGCGTCGAGCGCCTTCTCGAACAGGAACGGCACGCCCTCCGCGGTCGCGCCGGGCTTGCGATAGGCAAAAGTCTTCAGGTCCGACACGATGTGCTGGATGCGGTGCATGCCTTGCCGCGCGTCCGTCAGGCATTCCTGCAGCGACGGGCTTTCCTTGACCTGCGATTCTTCCATGGCCACTTCGATCGCCATCAGGCAAAAGTTGACCGGGTTGTTGACCTCGTGCAGCAGCCCCGCGGACAACGTACCGATGGCCGCCATCTTCTCCTGCTGCAGCAACTGGCCCTTGATCTGCGACAGGCTTTCATTGGTGCGGGCCAGCTCGTCGTTCTTGTGCGCCACTTCGTCCTTGAGCCGGAAAAGCTGGAAACGGCCCTTCTCGTTGAAGTAGGTGTAAATGGAGCTGGCCACCGCGCAGAAGAAGATCAGGATGAACTGGAACTGGAATTTGCTCGGGTCCAGGATGCCACCCGGATGGGCCTGGCAGGCGATGTAGTAGAGCAGGACCGTGGCGAGGCCGAATGCCAGCGTCTGCCAGTAGCCGGCGGGAAACAGGATGCCGACCGCGAAGATCGTCAGCATGAGCCCGGCATAGAACAGCGACGCCTCGCCCTGGGTGGCGTAAATCATCCACGAGATCATGACCTGCGGCAGCAGCAGCCAGAAGAAGGTGATGACCTGCACGTGGCGTTTGCCCGCTTTCGTGTAAAGCGAGAGCAAGGCCAGGCCGATGGCCGCGCTGGTCAGCACCCGGACGATGGCAAAGCGCTTCTGCTCGGCCGGATACACGACATAGTCCATCGCCACGCCCATCAGCACCAGCACGATCACGGTCAGGCCGCCGGCCTTGCTGCACAGCAACCGGTAGTCGCGCAGCTCTTCACGATAGTTCGATTGCAACCCAACCAGGGATGTCGTCATCTCAGGCTACTTGTTGCGGGCCGATCACCGCCTCGGCGAACACGTTAACGCCGGTCGGGTCCGTGTACAGACGCGGCTCGCCGCAGTTCTCCGGCATGATGTCGGCCATCTGCGCCTCGTTGCGATAGATCAGGTACCACTCCAGCACGTGTTCCATGCTGAAGCGCTCCGGGTTGTCGGCGTGGACGTTGGTGACCAGCAGGCGGCCGCCGCGGCGGATACGGCTGGCGAAATACTGGTTCAGCCGCGCACAGACCTTGTCCGACAGGTAGTCGAACAGGCCCGCGCAATAGACCGCGTCGAACTCGCGGACGTCCGCCGCATCCGCATCCATGCGGCGCTTGAGCAGGTGATGGACCGAATCGTGCGTGTAGCTGATGCTCATGCGCGCGGCCTGTTTCTGCGCGATGGACCCGAGGCGCTCGCGCGTCCAGTCCAGAGTCTCCTGGCTGAAGTCGAGCAGCTCGAACGACAGCCACTCCGGTTCGTTGTATTCATGCATGAAGCGCTGGATTTCCTGAGCGGGGCCGCAACCCACGTTCAGCACCCGGAACGGCCGCTGTGCAGCGCGCGCTTCGTTGGCCAGCCGGGTCAGGTAGTCCACCAGCAGATCGATGCGATTGCGGTGCGCGCGTGCCACGGCCGTCTGCAGGAAGGCCGCGTTGACGATCTGGAAGTACGTGCTCGGGCCCTGGCGGGGATCGTCGAGCATCTGGTTGACCATCTGGTAGTCGCCGGCATAGCCGAGCGGCTTCGTGAAGGTGCGGAAGACGAAGGGCGAGCGCAGCAGCAGCGGATGGAGCGCGGCCTGGGCAAAGGCACGGTGCGCCGGCGCCAGTTCTTCGTCGACGAGGCGCGCTTCGCCTTCGAATTCGTCGAAGTAGAGCTTGGTCTTTTCCATCAGCGGCGATGCCAGTTCGAGGAAAAAGTCCTCGCGCAGGCTTTTGCCTTCCTTCGGCATGGTGTCGCCCAGGTCCGCCTGCTCGACCCAGCGCGACATGTCCGAGAGAAACGCCCGGATCTGGTTGACCGCGATCTGGTAGTCACGGCGGATCTGGAAACGCTCGGTCCAGTCCTGCACGAAGCGGCTGGCTTCTTCCCCCACCGCGCGCGCTTCGAGCGTGCCGCCGCTCAGTTCCCGCCACTCGGCGATCAGCGTGACGGAGACAATGGCCGTCAGGCCCGTATTGACCATGCTGATGACGACGGCCTTGCCCGAATAGACGTGTTCCACGCCCATCTTGACCGACAGGTCGCTCAGCACCTCGCTGACCTGGACGATCGAGTAGGGGTTATAGACTTCCATCACCAGGGACTTGCGCTGGAGATTGATGATCGTGCCCCGTACCTGCTCGCCTTGCGAGTTGAGGAAGCTCACTACCGGATCGATTTGCGTTTTGTAATACACAATATTGCGGCCAGGTAAGTACTACGAGAAGCTGGTTTGAAATTTGGTGCGCCATACCCCAGAGCAGCCAGGCTGGCAGGTCGGCCAGCTTGGCACCGATGGTTTCCCTCGTTCAGACGCTGAAGCGTCGCCATCGGTATTTCAGTTGCCGCCACGGCAACCGGTTTTTTCTGGGTGGGCACCACTTCTTCCCGAACTGCATCGGCGAGACAGGTCATGCCTCTGTCCTGCACGCGTCGCCTCGCGACAGCACATGCGCTAACGGCACCACGGTTTTAACGGGACTCGTTAGCCAAGGCGCTGAAGGCCGGTTTCGGAACGGATTGCGGAACGAAATGGGCCTGTGCGATTGCAGCATTCTACTGATAAAAAAGAATGCTGTCGTGCAGCGAGGATTTCGTCGGCGAGGCTTTCCGGCGGCACTCGACAGGCGGCGTATGGAAAACGAAGGCAAGCTGCGGAGCAGCTTGCCAGGGCGCTATATTCGGATGATTAAGGGGCGTGAGTGCGAGAGTCGCGCATTGCGAATTGTGCATGGCGCATAGCTCTCCGGATATTGCGGCGGGGCAACACTATCTTCGTTTCAATAGTGTGTTTTTCTTGGGGTGAATCTCGGCGAGAAGCTGGAGTTGTTTTGCTATAGGCCGCGCATGAATCTGTGGTCGTGTTTCTCGTATATCTCGTACTCGGTGCCATTCGCTACCTCTGTAATTGGTGCGTGCATGCGAGGCAAAGACGACGCGGTTTGCGGACCTCGTGTCGACAGCATGACAGGCTGTCAAGCCACCTATCGAACACCGCCCAAAATGCACTCGACCTCGCTCGCGACTTTCAGAAGCGCGCCATCGTCGCCTGGCCTTGCCACGATCTGCATGGCAACGGGCAGCGAATCCGTGGGCGATGCAAGCGGAATGGAGATCGCGGGAAAGCCCGACACGTTGAACGGCGCCGTGTAATTCATGAGCGCTTGCCGCACGGTCCCCGACCAGGCACCTATGGACAGGGTCTGCATGCCCGTCAACGGTGCCACGCACGGACAGGTCGGCAGGAGCAGATAATCGACTGTCGCGAGAGCCGCGTGTAGCCGTTGAATGAATGCATGCCTCGTCTGCTGCGCGTCCGCGTAGCCGCGAATCGTCCTGTCCTGCGCCATCGCGAGCCGCTCCTGGGTCTCCGCGCCATAGCCGGCAGCAATGCGGGACAACGGGTTTCGTCGCAGGTGTTCGATACTGCCTTCGGTCAGCACGATGGTGGCGAACGAATCGTACACGCCGTCGAAGAGTGTCTTCGTCTCGACGTGCTCCATCGCGAATACGCCGCTGAGTTTGCCCACCGCATGCTCGAATGCCGTGGCGACTTCCGCGCTGAGCGGCACCGGCGGAATGGAATGGATGACGCCGAGCCGCGCGGAGAGCCATGCATCGCTTTCGCAGATGTCGATGTTGCTGGCGCCGGCCAGGATCAGAATGTCGTCGACATTGCGGCCAAGGAAGCCCGGATGATCGACGCTCGGAGCAAGCGGAAAAATGCCGCGCGTCGACAGCTTGCCCAAAGTCGGTTTGAAGCCTGCGACTCCGCAGAGTGCGGCGGGTATCCGGACCGAGCCGCCCGTGTCGGTGCCCAGTCCTGCCGCCACGGCGCCGGCCGCGATCGCCGCTGCCGCGCCGCCGCTCGATCCGCCGGGTATGCGATGCGTGTCCAGCGGATTCAGGGTATCGCCGAATGCCGTGCTCGATGTCGTGACGCCCCAGGCAAACTCGTGGGTGGTCGTTTTGCCGATGACGATCGCGCCTTTTTCCACGAGTGTCCTGACGATATCGGCGTCGGCGTCGGGAATATGGCCCAGATAAGCCGGCGAACCATAACGTGTTTCGATACCGCGAGTGTCGATCAGATCCTTGACCGCGATCGGCATGCCTTCGAGCGGCCTCGGCTGGCCCGCGGCATAGCGTCGATCGCTCTCGGAAGCCGCGCGCAAGGCGTGATCCCAATCGATCACCGAGAACGCATTGAACTGCTTCCTGCTGTACTCCGCACGTTCGAGCGCCGACTCCGTCAGCTCGCGGGAGGTCGCGCGTGCACTGCGTAGCGCGGTGAGCGCGTCACGCAAACCCGGCGCGCGGGTCGTCTCGTCGGAGACCATCGCATTGTGACTCGTTACCATAGATGCTCCAGAAACGTTTCGAGTGCGGCCGGGCTGTGATCGTTCAGGTCGCCGACTTCGGTCGGATAGTTCTTCTGGAGCAGTTCGGCAACCTTGACGAGATGAGCTTGATCGAAACGGAGGTCTCTCAGCCTCGATGGCAAACCGAGCCGTTCGACGCATGCCGATATCCTGCCGGCCAGCAGAAACGCGGCTTCTTTGTGCGGGGCACCGGCGCAAAAGATCCGCAGTTTGTCGCCGTAGCGGTCCGTGCTGGCGCGCAATACCGGCGCCAGCGTGATGCACGAAGTCGCGCTATGCGGCAGGCCGAACGTACCCCCGAGGATGTGCCCGATGCGGTGGCTCAGACCATAGAGGACCGATGCGGGGAAGAAATAACATTGCCACGCAGCGAGCTGGAGTTGCAGCAGATCGTCGAGCGTAATGAGGCCCTGCTCCAGGGCGTCGCGGGTCTCGAGCCCGTGCGGCCACTTTTCGAGCACCGAGAAAAATCGCTCGACGCCCGCTGACGCCAGCACCGCATGCGGATGCGCCACATCGACTTCCCGCATGCCTTCCACGGCATGGTCGATTCCCTTGATCGCCGAAGTCAGCAGGAGCTCGCGAGGCGTATTCAATAGCAGCCTCGGATCGAGCGCCACGACTTTGGGCACCGTATCGCGGACCGCGTAGCTTCGTTTGAACGGCTCCGGCCCCTGGGTTTCCGTGACGCCGAAATAGTGCGAAAACTCCGCTCCCGACAGGGTGGTGGGAAAAGCGGCAATCGGCAGAAAGCGCCCCGTGCGCTCGTGGTGAAAGTGCGAGGCGGCCTTGGCCGCGTCGAGAACGGAGCCGCCGCCGAGCGCGACGATCGAATCGGCGCCGAGCCGCACGGCTTCGTCGAGGCCATGTCGAACGGCCGTGTCCGGGGCGTGGGCCGGCAGTTGGCTGAAGATGCCCACGGCTTGTTCGAGATGGGCGGACAGATGCTGTTCGTAGAATGGCCGCAGACGCTCGACCGTAAAAACCAGCGGCCGTCCAATGCCGTGCTGTCCGAGTGCCGCCGCCGATTCCGCGAGGATGTCACGTCCCCAGTAGATCGCGCCGTGGGGAAGCCAGTTGAGACGTTGCATCGATTCTGCTCCAGGGAGAACGTTGTCTGTCATGTTCCGATGGAGACCAGGATAGGGGATCGCGCCACGTTCTGGAATACGCGCTGCGTGAACGCAGCGTCCAGAAAAATCGAACGTGGCGTGAACGGCGCACGTCGCGCCGCTGTCATGCGGAAAGCGCGCGGCGGTGTGGGCTCAGGAAGTCGATGCCTGGCCGAAAGCCATCACTCTGGGCAGTTCCGCCGCGAGGAAATCGACGAGTGATCGTACGGCCGGAAGCAGTCCCTTGCGGTAAGGGATCAGCGCGGAAATATGCGCTTCGGCGGCGATCCATCCGGGCAATAGCTGACGGAGCGTGCCGGCTTGCAGTTCGGCGCGGCAGATATAGCCGGGCAGCGCCGCGATGCCGAGATTGGTGCTCGCGGCCTCTTTGAGCGAAATCAGGTTGTTGCTCTGGTAGCGTGGCGCGATCGGGACCGTGACGAGTTCGCCGCTCGGCCCCTGGAGTTGCCATTGCGACGGACCTTTGCGGGCGATCGAGAGCGTCGTGTGCGCTTCGAGCTGTTCGGGACGTTCGAGTGGCGGGTTCTGTTCGAGGTATTCGGGGCTGGCAAACAGATACCATGGCGCGCTCGTCAGCGGCCGTTGAATCAGATTGGAATCCTGAAGCCTCGTAGCGTGTCCGCGAATCGCAAGATCGTAGCCTTCGCCCACGATGTCGACCAGGCGATCCGTCGCGTTTTCGTGGATGGACACTTTCGGATGCGCGCGCAGGAAGGCCGGCAGCACATCGCGCAGGATGTATTGCGCAATTTCGATCGGGGCGGTAATGCGGATGACCCCGCTAGGCTCGGCGAGCCGCTGGCGCATGGCTTCTTCGGCGACTTCCGCGCTACGCAGCAGCGCAACCGCGTATTGATAGAACTCCGCGCCGACCTCGGTCATGGAAAACTGCCTTGACGTACGGTTGATCAGGCGAACGCCCAGGAAAGCTTCGAGTTCCTTGATGCGGTGGCTCAGCGTGGACTTCTGGACCCCGAGCATGTCGCCGGCGGAGGTGAATCCGCCACGGTCGGCAACCTGTACAAAGAAGTAGACGTCCTTCAGGTCAAGCATTGTTTTCGCCTTGTCGATGGTTTGCGGCCGCGCTTGCGGCTCCACACGGAGCCGGGTGGGGCACAGTGTACTGCGTGCGGCGCGAGAGGGCGGGTCTCGCGGGCAGTGCGCGGCGCGCTATTTCATGATCGTTCGCCATCGTCGAACTTATCGTTCAACCGGCAATGTTTTCTCAATCGAAACGTACCGACTAAGCTTTCGGTGACCAATCAGGATCAGTCACGATCTTCGCGATTGGATGTGAGAAACCATTTCAGGCAGGAGGCAATCATGGTAGCGATCAAAGGATTTCATCACTTGACGGCGGGGGTGGGCGGCGCGCAGGAGGACGTCAGTTTCTATGTGAAGCTTCTCGGGCAGAAGCTTGTCAAGAAGACGGTATTGTTCGACGGGAAAGATCCGATCTATCACCTGTACTACGGCAATCCGGATGGCGAGCCGGGAACCCTGGTGACCTCGTTTCCGTTCAGGCAGAAGGGCGTCAAGGCACGGGCCGGATCGGGACAGGTGCGGGTCATCAACTATTCGGTGCCGCGCGATTCGCTCGGGTTCTGGCGGGCACGATTCAGTGCCATGGGGGTGGCGCACGACGATGCGGTGACCGAGCGCTTCGGCGAAAAACGTCAACGGTTCCAGCATCCGTGCGGCATCGAGTTCGATCTCGTGGAGACGGACGCCGATACAAGGCAGCCTTGCACGACCGACGATATTCCGGAAGACGTTGCCGTGCGCGGCGTGCATAGCGTTACGCTCTCGCTGCGCGAGGTGTCGGAGTCGATCCCGTTCATGAGCGAGGTTCTCGATTTTCGCTATGTCGGAGAGTCCGGGCCTTACCATCGCTTCGAGACGCATACGGGCGGGCCCGGGATGGTCGTCGAATTTCTTCACGAGCCGGATCGTCACCAGGGTTCGACGATCTATGGCGAAGGCACGGTTCATCACGTCGCGTTTGCGGTGGACAGCAAGCACGATCAGGATGCACTCAAGACGAAGCTGATGGGGCTCGGCTATATCGACACATCGGAATCGGTCGACCGGAACTACTTTCGTTCGATGTACTTCAAGATGCCCGGCGGCGTTATTTTCGAAGCGGCGACAACCGATATCGGCTTTGCCATCGACGAAGAACCAGGACATTTCGGCGAGGAGTTCCAGTTGCCGCCTTGGCTCAGGGAGCGCAAAGATGAACTGCTCGGGCGGCTGGAGCCGATTGCCGTGTGATGTTGTGGTCGGCGCGCGCGGGTAACGATGTGGGCGGGTCGGAACGGAAGGCGTGTTCGCGAGGCAGTGTGCAGGCGATTTGTCAGCGCCATGGGCATGAGGTGCGGACGATCTCCTGTTCCCAGCCGACGCTCGTCCGCCACCCGCGAATACCCGACAGAAAAGCGCCGCCGGCGGTTTGTGGCCAATCTCCTCAAACCGCGCATTGGTAGAACGAACCGTACGAGGACATGTAATATGGCAAGCAGCTTTTCGCGAATTGCCGGGAAGTTGTAGCGGCCCACCTATTTCCAACCAATCCGTGGCAACTCAGACGGCAATCGACATACTGGAAGTCGAACTCATGACACTTGAGGAGCCGAGCCCATGGGAAGCATCAATGCAGTGCTGGCGGCTGCCGTCGTTTTCGTCGGCAGCCATTTCCTATTGTCCCATCCGTTGCGCAGCCGCCTGGTCGGCGCAATTGGCGAAGCGGGCTTCCAGGGCGTCTATTCGCTGATTGCACTCCTGACGTTCGGCTGGCTGATTCTCGCTTATCGAAAGGCACCGCTGACGGCGCCACTCTGGCCAGCAGGCAACACGCTCTGGGCGATCGTGACCGTGGTCATGCTGATCGCTTCGATTCTTCTGATGGGCTCCCTGATCCGAAACCCGGCGCTGCCCACGGGTGGCCGGCCCGGCTCGTTCCCGGAAGCGGCACTCGGCGTTTACGCGGTGACGCGTCACCCGATGATGTGGTCGTTCGCGCTGTGGGGGCTGTGCCACATCGCGGTGTTCCCCGTGACCAAAAGCATCATCGTCGCGGCGGCCATCGTCGTTCTCGCGCTTGTCGGCGCCGCACTGCAAGACCGCAAGAAGGAGCGCTTGCAGCCCAATCAGTGGCCCGCCTGGGAGTCCAGAACGAGCTATCTGCCGTTCGCGGCTATCGTCGCCGGCCGCGCGCGGTTCGGTGGATTCGGGTTGCACGCTCTGCTGGGCGGCCTCGTCGTCTGGCTCGTGGCGACCTGGGCGCATATCCCGCTCGCCGGTATGGCGGCGGGCATCTGGCGCTGGCTGTAGCGGAATCAACTCCGCTCGCCCCACAGGTCGTCAACGGCGCGGATCGCCAGCAGGTAACCGTTGGCGCCCGCCCCGCAGATCACGGCCGTGGCCGCCACCGAGATCGTCGAGTGGCGGTATTCCTCGGAGCGGCGGTGGATATTGGTGATATGCACTTCCACCACCGGCCGGCGAATCAGCTTGACCGCGTCGAGCACCGGAATCCGTCCGAATGAAAAGCCGGCCGGATTGATGATGAGCGCGGCATCCTGCAGGAACGCTTCCTGGGTCCAGTCGATCAGCGTGCTTTCGCTGTTGGTCTGACGGAATACGCAGTCGAACCCGAGCGTGTCGGCCAGCGCGGCGCAGTTCCGTTCGATGTCCTTCAGCGTGGTGCTGCCGTAAAGCTGAGGCTCCCTCATGCCGAGCATGTTGAGGTTGGAGCCGTTCAGGATGTAGAGCTTGCGAGTCATGGTTTCAATGTGTAGTGGAGCGTTCGAGGGCCGTGTCGCGGGTTTCGCGCGATACCGCGATCATGAGGAAGGAGAGCAGGTTCAGCGAGCCGCAGACCGCGACGATGGCCCACGGCGAACCGTGAAACGCATTGAGCAGCGCCACGGCAACGATCGGCATCGGCCCGCCGGTGAGCAGGTTGGCTCCCGAGTACGATAGCGCGGAACCGGTGTAGCGCGCCTCGGTGGGAAAGGACTCGGCGAACCATACCGGCTGGATGCCGCTCTGGAATTGCGTGAAGCCGAGGAAGGCGCCCATCACGGCCATCGTCATGCCGATCGATCCGTGGTTGAGGATCGGAAAGTAGATCAGGCAGCAGACCAGTGTGCAGAACGAACCGATCAGCAGCGCGCGTTTGCGTCCGATCCGGTCGCTCAGATAGCCGCCCGCCAGTGCGCCCACGATCGCGCAGACGTTGGCGACCATCAGAAGCATGAAGCCCGTCTGTTTCGGCACGCCGAGGTTCTTCGTCAGATAGCTCAGCGAGAAGACCACGATCAGATAGAACAGCGCTGCCGGACCGCAGAAGAACAAGGTCAAGCGCAGCGCGGTACGCCAGTGGAAGCGGCAGACGAGGCCGAGCGGATTGGCGGCGCGTGCCTGCCCGCCGTTCTTTCTGAGCGCTTCGAAGGCCGGCGTTTCGCTGACCTTCATACGGATATAGATGCCGAGCAGCAGAAGCACGAAGCTCGCGAGGAACGGGACTCTCCATCCCCAGGATTCGAAGTCTTCGGTCGACAGCAGGCTTGCCAGCATGAACAGCGCGAGATTGGCGAGGATCTGGCTAAGCGGCGAGCAGATGCCAAGCAGACCTGAATACAGCCCGCGCCGTGTCGGAGACGCATGCTCGACCGCCATCAGTTGCGCACCCGTCGATTCCCCGCCGAGCGCGAAACCCTGGATGATGCGCAGCGTGACGAGCAGCGTCGGCGCGAGGATGCCGACCTGCTGGTAAGTGGGCAGCAGCCCCATCAGGAACGACGACGCGCCCATCACCGAGACCGTGACCAGCATCAGGTTGCGGCGGCCCCAGCGGTCGCCGAGCATGCCGCAGATCACCGCGCCGAGCGGGCGGGCGGCGAGCCCGGCCCAGAAGCTCGCCAGCGACGCGAGCAGCGAGGCGGTCGGGTCGAGCGACGGGAAAAACAGCCGCGGAAAAAGCGTGGCCGCGACAGCGCCGTACAACGCGAAGTCGAACCATTCCAGCGCGGTGCCGACGGTGGCCCCCGCCACGGCGCGACGCGCCATCAAGTGAGAGTGCGCGGATCGTTCACGCGCGGCGATGTCTGGGTCAGCGAGAACTGACATGGTGTCTCCCCAATGTTCGATATGGTCGGGCGTTCGTATGTGGCGACGAACTGGTGCTATTGTTTGCGCTGCAAAGGCGGGGCGTTCCGCACCGGAATTACATTTCACATCATGAAGAGTGCGCGAGATGTCGCTTAAAAACGGCCTGAGAATTCTCGATTTCCTCGCTTCGCAAGGCGAAGGCGCGGGTCTGCTGGCCATTGCCGATGCACTGGCCTTGCCGCGCAGCACGTGCCACCGCGTGCTCGCGGAGCTCGTCGACGGCGGGTATGTCAGGCAACTGGTCGATCACAGCCGCTATATCCTGACGATGCGCATGACCTCGAATGGCCTCGAATTCCTGAGCCTCACGGGTATCGCGGATATCGCCCAGCCGATCATCGAGCGCGTCGCCGCGCAGACCGGCGAGCTCGCGCGGCTCTCGCTGGTGGACGGGGAGGCGATCATCTGGGTCGGGAAAGCGGACGGACAGCGCACGGGTTTTCGCTACGATCCCGACATGGGCCAGGCCGCGCGGCTTTCGTGCACGTCGACCGGACATGCATGGCTCATGACGATGACCGACGAACAGGCGGTCGCGCTGGTCCTCAAGCAGGGCTTCGGACAGCCGAACGAGTTCGGCCCCCATGCGCCGACGACGCTAAAAGCGCTGCTCGGCTTCCTGCACGCCGCGCGCGTGCGTGGCTATGCGATGATCGACGAGGTGTTTGCGCCGCGCATGTCGGCGGTGGCGACGCCGGTGGTGAGCGGCTCGCGCTGCGTCGGCGTCATCAGCCTGGCCGGGCCGAGAGTGCGGCTGACGGTCGAGAAGATTCACGAGTACTCGGTGCTGCTGCGCGAGGCGGCCAATGAACTGGCGCAACTGAGCAATATGGCCGGATTCCCCACGCGGCCGCCGCTCGGCAAGGGATGAACGGCAACGGGAGCGTATCGTGCGTGGCGCGATCGGGCACACCGTTTCCGCCGATACTTCGCAGTTCGTGAGAATGGATTTTCACAGCTACGAGATGGGTGCTGGGCGACAATTTTTTCCTGTGTTAATCTGCGTTCCCTGAACATTCAATCGACCGGTTTTCACGACCCAAGATGGCTTGCGAAGCGTGTCAGCGAATGCTAGCGAGTGAAATGGCCCAGCCTCACCACGGACTGCGTGCATTGAACAGTCCGAGGAAACTGCGTCCATTACAGCGCCGCCCCGTACTGGTCCAACGGTACAGTTGCCGCCTATGCGGCATCAACTGGATGTGCGAGCATGATCCGGGTAATCCCGAGGTGCCCGACTGGACCTGCCTGTATTCCAACACCAGCATCCTTGACCCGTCGATGGACCTGGAGCCTGATCGGCCGATGCCCGGCTCTCATCAGGACCCCGGGAAGGGCCAGGCTGCCGTCGAGCATGCGGAGCAACTGGTGCACCGATTCAATTAGCGGCGACCGGCACATAGCTCGCTTCGCATCATGACGGTGTGGCGGAAATAGCCTGGACGACTTCCTTGACAAGCGTGTTGGCTTCGTCGATATCGAAGTGCGGAGTCTGGGCGTTGCCCGAACTGCACAATGATCCATTGCTTCGGCGGTATCACGATGATCGATGAGTGGTGCGATCCAGTCTCATTCTGGACGTGCCGCGGCTGTGTCCTCGAAAATCTTTGCGGGCTGTTGCCCGCTCACGAAACGCTCACGAAAGTTTCGGAGCCGATGTCGTTGAGCCGTGGTGTCCGTCGCGATGCTCGCGGCATAGTCGGGACGTACGAAGCTGCAGCCCGCGACCGATAGGGCGATTGTGGCAGCGAGCCGTCGTTATCTTTCGCGGCGCATTCATCATGTATAAGAGCGGCCGGGTGGCGTGCCACCCGGCCGCTCTTACATCGCGACTTCTTCAGGCTGCTTCAGACTGCTTCGTGCTCAGAACCACTGGCCGTTGAGCGCGCCCGGCGCGAGCGAGACGCCACGCAGCACCTCGCCGAAGTTCGCCTTACGCAGCGTGACGAAGCTCTCGTGCGCCGCGCCGCTCACCGTCGTATTGCCCAGCACGTCGCGAATCGCGACGAGATGGTTCGGGTCCGCGCCCTGATCGCCGCTGCCGCTCACGGTCGAGGTAATGGCCCAGAGGGTGACCGTGCCGTCGCCATCGATATGGCCCGTGAGATTACGCAGGCCATCGGTGGCCGGAGCCCAAGGCAGGCCGGTCGCGCTGTTCGAGCCGCTCGGGTAGCCCGGCACCGTGTCGGCCGTGCCGAGACCGAGGCCGTTTTGCAGCGTGTAGGCGAGCTTCCACGACTTCGTGCCGGCGTTATACACCCACTTTTGCAGGCCCGCGGTGGTCTGAGCCGCAGCGTGCGTGTAGAGATCGGTGCCGCCCGCGTAACCGTCGCCTTCGTCGGAGACATAGAGCGTGTTGGCATTGGCGAACCAGATGCCGAACGGGTAGGCCGTCGTGGTCGCCGTTTTGTTAGGAGTCTTGGGGAAACCCGCTAGCACGCACACATTGTCTGGCAGGCCGCTCGCCTGGACCGTCGCCGGATTGTAGGCGAGCGGCTGCGTCGGCAGCTTCGCGCCCGGTGCGGGCACGCCCACGCCCGAGGGGCAGGCGTTGCCCGTCGTATCGACGAAGTAGACCGTATTCACGCCGTTGCCGCCGCTGCCCTTGGTGAAGTACACGACGTTGTTGAACACGGTCAGGCCGCGGAAGTTGTCGTCCTTGCCGACCTTGTCGGCCGGGGCGCCCAGCTGCGTGACGGAAAAGCTGCCGAGCGGCGTGGGCGTGCCCGGCGTTTGCTGTGCCTCGTGCTGATGCGTCGCCTCGATGAACTGCGAGCCCGCGCCAAGGATCACGTTCACGGGCTGTGGGTTTGCACCGTTGCCCGCGTTGCCGACGGTGTAGTAGAAGCCGTCGCCATTGCCGTTGGCATTGTTGTTGTTGAGAATCGCGTTGCGGCCGTTGTTGCCGCTATACGCGTTGGTCTCGGTGAAGGTGAAATGCCCTTGCTGGTCGACGCGCGCAACGGCGCGATAGAACGCCTCGCCAACCGGATTCGTCGGATCGTTTGCGCCCGGCGTGTTCGAGTTCGACACGTCGATGGCGTCGACGGGCGCGACATAGCCCATGAACGTCAGATACTGGCCGTCCGTGGAGAGGTTCAGGCCAAGCTCGGACTTGGAGCTGAAGCTCGTCACGAGCTGGTCGTGGCCGTCGCCGGGATGCAGGCTGTTCGGCACTTCGAGCGAGTTCACGACTTTGCCGTCCGGCGTGGTGGCATCCAGAAAGATGCGTGCCGTGATGCCGAAGCTCCCATCGTAGAGCGCGTTGTTGAAGACATAGGGATAGGTGCCGTCGTTCGTGGCGCCGTTGCCGCTCGGGCAGCCCACCTGGGTGTTCTTGCAGCCGGGCGGCAGGATCGTGCCGGTCTGCACGTTGCTCGACATATTGTCGTAGACGCTGCGGCTGACGACCAGCAGGCCCGGTCCGCCGAAAGACGGATCGGCACTGGCGCCCGCGCTGGCGCAGGCGAGTGCAAGGGCGAGAATGGTAGGACGAAAAGCAGAGCGAGGAGTTGCGATGGCCATCTGAAACACCTCCGTAATGAGTTGAAAACCTCTTGTTGGACGAGCTCGCGCTCAGTCACAACTAACGTAGCGGCATTTCATGAACGATTTGTTGCGAGATAGGGAATGACAAATACAGAACGATTCCTTTCGTTTTTAAATTATTTCGGATGTCTATTTATATGAATAGAAAAGAGCTGCTGGGGCAGGGTGTGTCATGGGTTCAGGTGGCGGAGATCGGGGCCATTGATCGTCATCCATGATCGGATGGTTTATTGGGTGAACTACCTGTTTATAAACTTGCATGATTTTTTGAAAGGCGAGGTGCAGGTTGACCCTCGCATGAACGTGAAGTAACGCCATCTGTTTGCGCAGGATAAGTCCGAGATATCGAAGCAGAATCCGTGTGATGGTCCCAGGACATTGGCAGCACAGTGGCAATGAAACAGCCGCCATCTTCGCGAAGAACGAACTGGCGAAGCCGCTCGTCGTCCGGCACGCGTGTCACTGGAATCTGCAAAAGGTGGTTGAAAGTATTTTGCAATGTATTGCGGGAAACGCGTGATGTCGAAGACCCACTGTTTTTTCGTAATCCATGTTGCATAAATCTTCCATGCGGTAGCACGCCGATCATCCGGCGGGCCCGCCTTGCTTTACGGGTCCAACCCTTTTTGGCGCCTGGCCCCCGTGTCCTTGTTCATGTCTCTGACACGCATGAAAGATAAATTGGCCTTTCTGCGTGGCAGGCACATACAGCATAAGCAGTTTCACGATCAGAGCTAACCGAACAGTTCTCTGTTGAACCCGCAACTTTCAGTCAAACCGATCCAGGTGGTCGGTCCGTTACCGAGCTGAAGCATGAGCCCGTTACGAGGCGAGCTTCCTGCAACGGCTCCGCGCATGATCTTCATATTTCTAATTGCCTCGGCGTCGATCAAGCAGGCGATCGAACCGCGGCAAAGCCCCGCCGATGCATCATGGGCCGGGTGTCGGCGCGCACGGTTTCTATCGGGCGATCGTCGACGTCGGCCAACGTGTCCCGGATAGCGCTGCGTGAACGCATCTGGGCAAGACACAAGTCGTTGATTTGCACTGCATAAAATCTATAAACCCTTGCAATGCCATGAAATTGATGAGAACTTTGCCCTCCAGAATCGCCATAGCCGTATCCGTTGCCTGTGCGGCTTTGTGGCTCGCCAAGGCGGCGAAAGCCGAGGAGAGTCCGCCTCCGGCCGCTCAACAGACTCAGGTGCCCGCCACATTGGGGACCGTCGTCGTTACGGGAACGCGAGCAGAGGATGCTTCCGACAACGTCAACGATCCCGACCAGACCGTCAATGTCAGCAAGACCGGCACCCCGCTCGGCGATCTGCCGATGAGTGTCGAGGTCATTCCGCGTGCGATTCTCGACGAGCAGGGCGTCACGTCGTTGCAGGACGCGATCCGCAAGGGCAACGTGTCCGGCGTGAACTATGGCGGCACCGATTCGAAGGGCTTTACCGACCACTTCATGATTCGCGGTCTGCAGGCGCAGACCTATGACGACGGCTTCTCGGACGGCGATCAGGTCAACGGCCCGACGCATTCCCTGCTGGGCGTCGAGCGCATCGAAGTGCTCAAGGGACCGGGGTCCGCGCTGCTCGGCAGCGGGCCGCCGGGCGGCTCGATCAACCTGATCCACTACACGCCTTCGGCACAGTTCCACTGGGGTGGGGACATTCTGGCCGGCTCGTTCGGCACGGTCAACGCCAGTGGCTACGTTACCGGCCCAACCGGCATTGACGGACTGAACTATCGCCTGGATGCTACCGCCGGCCGCTCCGACGGCTACCGTTCGCTGGCATCGTGGAACAAGGAAATCCGTCCCGATCTGCAATGGAAAATCGGCGACCACAAGATCGAATTCTCGCTCGATGCACAGGACTACATGGCAACGCCCGACTCATACGGGATGATCTACTACAAAGGGGCGCCGATCCGCAATGTGCCGTTCGACGCGAAATACTCGACGCCGTTTGCGAATGCGCACGGCAACTATCTGCGTGCCACGCTCTCGGACGAGTGGCGCATCAGCGACTACCTGACGATCAACAACCGTCTGTCGTATATGCACCATACGCTGGACTTCTACAGCAACGGCGACAGCACGCACGCGAAGGTCAAGGGCAACACGTTCACCGGCCGCCAGTTGCGCGATGAGGACGATTCGCTCAACACGCTCGACTATCAGTTGGAGCCGATCTGGAAGTTCTCGACGGGCAGCATCCACCATACGCTGCTGACGGGCTTCGAATACCTGTACCAGGACCTCAACAGCGCCAAGGCGACGGCGGACCTGCCCGACATCGGCGACATCTTCGCACCGGTGCCGCTGGAAACGTCTATCTCCAGCCTGAAGTTCCTGTGCGCGCCGTCTCACTCGTGCCAGAACGACCATGTGACCGCGAACTTCTACAGCCTTTACGCGACCGATCAGGTGGACGTGACGGACCAGTTGAAGATTCGCGCGGGTGTGCGCAAGGACTGGTTTAATACGTCGCTAGGCCTGAATCCGCTCCCCGGCGAGCCGAACCGCACCGCCAACGACGGCATCACGCTGGTTCAGGGTAATACGTATACGCGCAACGATGCGCCGACCAGCTGGAACGCCGGCATCCTGTACAAGCTCACGCCCTGGATGACGCCGTATTTCGGCGTATCGCGCAGCTACCTCGCGAATTTCAACTCGGAAAACACGGCGTTTTCCATCGGCGCGCCGGAATCGGCGCTGCAATACGAGCTGGGCGTGAAGTGGTCGTTCGACGATGGGCGCTACGTGCTCAACACGGCGTTGTTCGACGTGAAGCGGGACAACGTGGCGACGCCGTACGGCAATGACCAGCTCGCGTTCGATTCGCAGCGCACGCGCGGCGCCGAGGCCTCGTTCGACGCGGATCTCACGGACAACTGGCACGTGTACGCGAATTTCACCGCGGAGCACGCGCGCATCACCTATAGCCCCGATACGCCGGGTGCGGTCGGCACGGCCCCGCAGGGCGTGCCCGCCTATATGGCGAACCTGTGGACGACGTATCGCTTCAGCCTCTTCGGCAGAACCGGCTTTCATGCGGGTGCCGGCGTCAATTACATGAGCCGGATGTCGAACGGTTATGCCAACGGCTACGACTGGGCGCCCGCGTCCCTGATCGAGAATCTGCAGTTCGGTTACTCGGAGCATCACTGGGGCATCGATCTGAACATCGACAACGTCACCAACCAGCGCTACTACATCGCCACCAACGTGGTCGGCGCTTACCTCGGCGCGCCGTTGGCCGCCTACGTCAGCCTGCACGCGGACTTTTGAGCCGTGCGTGAACCGTCCGGCGCCGGCTTGCGGTGCCGGCGTTTGTCCGGGCGATCTCCCCATTCTTCATAGCAGACTTCGGTTGCGCGCCTTGTCGCGCAGCCGGGGCACTCCCATTCCGAGTTACGGTTTCGCGAGCGCCTGCCGAGCGCTCCGGCCGATCGGCCTGCTGCTTCGCATGGCGGAGCATGTCTTTTCCTTTCGTGATATTTGAGAATTTTCGATAAAAACTAAATTATCGAAATACGATAAAAATGTTGACATGAAATCTGGTTGAGCTATGATCGCCCTCATTGATCCGGGAGGAAATGGAATGAAGCTGGCGAGTTTCGAATATCGTGGCACCGCATCGTTCGGCGTGGTGGACGGCGAACATGTGGTGGATCTGGCGCCCATCGCGGGCGAAGTCGGCGGGTCGCTCAAAGCCGCGCTGGCCAACGGTAGCCTGCCGGCTATCGGGAAATGGGCAGCGGGGCAGGCTGCGCGTATCGCACTGAGCGACGTGAAGCTGCTGCCTGTCGTGCCGGACCCGGAGAAGATCCTGTGCGTCGGCATCAACTATCTATCGCACGTCAAGGAGACCGGGCGCGAGATTCCCGTTCATCCGATGATCTTCACCCGCTGGGCCGATTCGCAGGTTGCGCATGGCGGTCCGATCGTGCGTCCGCTCGCATCCGAAAAGCTCGACTTCGAAGGCGAACTCGCGGTCGTGATCGGCAAGACAGCGCGTCACGTGCGCCGTGAGGACGCGGCAAGCTATATCGCGGGCTATTCCTGTTACAACGATGGCAGCGTGCGCGACTGGCAGAAGCACACGATCCAGTTTATTCCCGGCAAGAATTTCCCGTCGACCGGTGGCTTCGGTCCGTGGCTGGTGACGGCCGACGAGGTGGGTGACCCGTCGGCACTCACGTTGACCACGCGCCTCAATGGCGCGGTCGTGCAGGAAGCGAACACCGACGACCTGATTTTCGACGTAGGCCGACTGATCGAATACTGCTCGACGTTTACCGAGCTGCATGCCGGCGATGTGATCATCACCGGGACGACGGGCGGCGTGGGTGCATTCCGTACGCCGCCACTGTGGATGAAGGCGGGCGACGTGGTCGAGGTGGAGATTTCGCGTATCGGCACGCTGCGCAATATCGTGGTCGACGAGACCCGGTACTAACCAGAAGGTAGGAGACAACCGCCGCGAGGCGGGCGATCCGTCGCACAATATTTAGTAGTGCGGTGGATTGTTGATGGAGTCGAGAATTGAAGATCATTGATACTGACGTGCTGGTCGTCGGCGGTGGCCCGACGGGGCTGACGCTTTCGAACGTGCTCGGACGTGCCGGCGCACGGTTCGTGCTCGTGGATCGCAAGCCGTCGACCATTGGCGAGCCGCGTGCCGTGTCGATCGACGACGAATCGCTGCGGACCATGCAGGCGGTCGGTCTGTCGGAAGCCGTGATGAAGGACGTCGTGCCCGGTTACGGCGTGCACTACTTTACCCGCCACGGTGGCCGGTGTTTCGGCAAGGTGATTCCTACCGCAAGCGAGTATGGCTTTCCGCGTCGCAATGCGTTCCGGCAACCGCTTTTCGAGGCGACCGTGCGCGACGGCCTGAACCGGTTCGCATCGGGGCAGGTGCTGTTTGGCCACACGCTGGAGTCGCTCGAGCAGGGCGAACGGGGTGTTACGGCCAGGGTCAGTGCCGCCGGGGAAGAGATCGAGATCCGCGCGAAGTATCTGGTCGCGTGCGATGGCGGCCGCAGCCCGATACGCGAGATGCTCGGCATCAGGATGGTCGGCTCGACATTCAAGTCGCGTTGGCTCGTGATCGATACCGAGGACGACGACGATACGTTCTCGCAGATGCGTGTGTACTGCGACGCGGGGCGGGCGGTGGTCGACGTGCCCGGTCCGCATCGGACCCGGCGCTTCGAAATCCTCGTTCATCCCGACGAATCCGCCGAGGCGATCATGGAACCGGCGACGGTTCGCAAGCTGCTCATGCCGTTCAGGGGAGACCGGGAGACGAACATCATCCGCAAGACGGTCTATACGTTTCACGCGCGCGTGGCCGAGCGTTGGCAGGAAGGGCGCGTGTTTCTCGCCGGCGACGCCGCGCATCTGACGCCGCCGTACGCCGGGCAGGGCATGAATAGCGGCGTGCGCGACGCCTTCAATCTCGGCTGGAAACTCGCGGCCGTACTGGATGGCCGTTTGCCAGAACGGGTGCTCGATTCGTACGAGACGGAGCGTCGCGGCCATGCGTGGGCGCTGATTCGACTCGCGCTCAATCTGGGCATCGTGATGGCGCCGTCGTCGCGGTTGAGCGCGTTCCTGTGGCAAGCGTTTTTCACGTTTGCGGCTTATGTGCCGCCGTTACGGGACTATTTCCTGCAGATGAAATTCAAGCCGAAGCCGCGCTTCAGGGAAGGGCTGCTCGGTCCGGACGACGGACTCGGCAAGCGGAGCTTCCGTGGCCGCATGTTGCCGCAGCCGATGGTTCGGACCCCGGATGGAATGAAAGTCCTGCTCGACGATCTGACGGGGCAAGGATTCTCGCTCGTGCAGTATGGCCCGGTGGGCGGCAGCCGCCTCGCCGATCTGGGCCATCCTCTATGGAATAGCCTGCGCTGCACGCGCGTGCACGTGCTGCCTGCCGGCTCGTCCATGCCCGTTGGACAGAATCGCGGCTCATTGCAGTTCGTCGTCGACGAGAACGATGTGTTCAAGGTGCCGCTCGGCGGCTGCGTGGGGCAAATCCTGCTGCTTCGTCCCGACCGCTATGTGGCCGGGGCATTCCGCGCGGAAGAGCAGTCGCAGTTTGCCACCGCCTATGCGGTCCAGCTCAGTATCAATCAGCCTGGCGAGTGCGCGCCGGAAAGCCGGAAGGTGACCGAGGTTGCCACGTCGCCCCATGTATGAGGGAAATAATCATGTCTACTACGCTTCAGCAGGCAACGCCTGCAAGACTGCATCACCTCCATATCGTATCGGCCGAGCCGCACCGGCTCGCCGATTTCTATCGCAAGCAGCTCGATCTGGTGGACGTCACGTCGCCCGACGGCAGGATCGTCCTGACCGGACCGGGGCGCGCGGTGGAAATCAGCGATTCCCTGAGCGGACGCCAGCCGTGTTCGTGCTTCGTGGTCGATACCGAGGCAGACCTCGCGGCGTTGCGTCAACGTCTGGTTGCGCGCAACGTCACGTGCGAGCCGGCCGATAGCGTGCTGTATCGGCCCGGTGCGTTCATGATTCGCGACCCGCAGGGGCGGTGCGTGTCCTTCGGTCTCACGGCGGGGTCGCCTTCGCGAGATGGCTTGTCCGCGCGTCTTCAGCACACCGTGTTCCAGACGACGGAGCTCGAACGCGTCGTGGCGTTCTACACGGAGACCGTGGGCTATGCGATTTCCGACGAAGTAGTCAGCGACGACGGCAAGACGATGGTCGTCTTCCTGCGGTCGGACGACGAGCATCACTCGCTGGCGTTCTTTCAGGGCAGCCAGAATGTCTGGGATCACCACTGCTACGAGACGAACGAGTGGAACGATATCCGCGACTGGGGCGACCGCTTCGCCAGGGCCGAAGTGCCGATCTTCTTCGGTCCGGGGCGGCATGGTCCCGGCGACAACCTGTTTTTCATGGTGACCGATCCGGACGGCAACCGGCTGGAGTTCTCCGCGGAACTGGTTCGTGTCGGCGTTGGCGACACGCCCGGAGTTTGGCCGCACAACGAACGTACGCTGAATTCGTGGGGACGTGCCTGGGTTCGGACCTGATGCCTGCCCTTGCATGGTTCGTATGGTCCGTGTGAAGCGGCATGATTCCCCGGCAGTCTCCCGGCCACGTTCGATGCAATGCGAACACGAACCCTGGAAACCGGGGCGCGGCGCTCCCCGACAACGGTCTTGTGCCGTCATCGAGCGCCGTGTAAACGCGAGTACCTATCTGGCGGAAATTATCTCATGATGAGAAAATCAGTTTCCCGTCAGCTACCGATTTCCCGCCATGTCCGCATCTGACCGTTCCCTCTCCGTTCTGAAGCTGTTCACGGTCGAACATCCGGAATGGACTGCCGAAGAGGTGGCCTCGGAACTCGAGGTGGGGATCGCCACCGCCTACCGCTATCTCGCCGCGCTCGACGAGGCGGGACTGGTTGCAACCACGCGGCCTGGCCGGTACGGACTGGGGCCGACCATCACCCAGCTGGACCGTCAGTTGCAGTTGACCGATCCCTTGCTGATCGCGGCACGTCCCGTCATGGACGATCTCTCCACTTACGCTCCGCCCGGGTCGGTCGTGCTGCTATGCCGCGCGGTCGGCGACGACGTGCTGTGCATTCATCGCGTCAATGCGAAGGGTAGCCCGACGGCGATCAGCTACGAGCGCGGGCGGCCGATGCCGCTTTTCTACGGCGCGACTTCGAAGATGCTGCTCGCGTACATGCCGCCCCGGCGGATCAAGGCGCTCTTCGAAAACAATACCAAAGCGATTGCGAAGGCCGGGTTGGGCCGCACGCTGCCGGCATTCCGCTCCGTGCTGACGGAATGGCGCAGACACGGCAGTCTCGTGACGCGCGGGGAAGTGGATGCGGGACTCGTCGGGATCGCCGCGGCCGTGCTGTCGTTGGACCGGGTGGGAATCGGCAGTATCAGCTACGTGGTGTCGGATGAGACAGACGAAAAAATGATCGCCCGCCTGGCCGCGTTGGTGTCGACCGGCGCACGCGAAGTCGAGACGGCTTTGCGTGCCGAGGCCGAAGCGGTTTAACCGGCGGTCGCGTCACGAGAGGGGCTCATTGGCTCACGCGCTTACCCGCTACCCGCTACCCGCTAACTGTTCGCCCGACTAGCCGCTTACCGCTTGCCACAACAGGACGCCGTTGAGAACCAGCACCAGCACAGTCGCTGCAATGGCGAGCACGGTGACGGACCTGTGGTTGCGGTGCTCACCCATGACGCTGCGGCGCGAGGTGAACCAGACGAGCGCGATCATCGGCACCGGCAACGCGAGGCTCAGAACGATCTGGCTGGCGATGAGCACGGTGGTGACGTCGAGACCCGATGCAATCACGACGATGGCCGGAACCACGGTGAGACCTCTTCTGAGCCACAACGGAATCCGGTATCCGACGAATCCCTGAACGATGATCTGCCCGGCCAGCGTGCCGACCACGGAACTCGATATGCCCGACGCGACCAGCGCGATCAGGAAGAGAGTGCCGGCGAACGCACCGAACAGCGGCGTCAAAAGCCGCGTTGCCGAGGCAATATCGGCCGTCTCGGCGTGTCCGTTGTGAAACGCAACCGACGCGATGACGACCATGACCATGTTGATCAACCCCGCCGCGCCCAGCGCGACGATTACCTCGATGTTCGATAGTCTGATCCGCGCGCGTGGCTCGCGCACGGCACCGGCCGATACGCGGTTCTGGGTCAGGCCTGAATGAAGGAACAGCGCGTGCGGCATGATCGTCGCGCCGACTATGGCGACCGCGAGACCGAGTGCGCCGTGATCGGTGAAACGCGACGGGATGCTGTGTGCCCAGACCGATGACCAGTTCACCGGCATCCGCGATACCTCGACGAGATACGCCATCCCGATCACGCTCACGAATGCGCCGATCACGAGTTCGAGCGGCCTGTAACCGCGCGTTTCGAGTTGCAGAAGCGAGTAGGTGGCGGCGACGGTCAGCAGCATGGCGTTGAGCAGCGAGAGATTGAAAAGCAGGGAGATGCCGATCGAACTGCCGATCACCTCTGCAAGGTCGGTTGCGATGGCGGCCGCTTCGCAGAGAAGCCAGAGCGCGATGACGTAGCGGCGAGGCAAGCTGTCGCGGCAGATCTCGGCAAGATTGCGGCCCGTCACGATGCCGAGCTTTGCCGACAGCGACTGGAACAGCATTGCCACCACGCTGGCGAGCAGAACCACCCAGAGCAGTTCGTCGCCGTATCTTGCCCCGGCCTGAAGGTTGGTGATGATGTTGCCCGGGTCCAGATAGGCGACAGAGGCGACGAGGGCAGGGCCGGATGCACCGAGAAGCGCGCGCAGGCCGCTTCGGTAACCGGTGGCGGGTTGCCGAAGCGGCAGGGCCGGGGTGCCGAGAACGGCGCCGCCGCGTGTTGTTGGGTTCATGACGCCACGCGTAGAAGGGAGAGGACTCAAAAGAGACGGGCCGCTGTCTTATGGCGACCCGATGAAGGTGCGGGAATGTCGGTGGCCCCGGATTCGTATCGGGCAGCGCGGCAATGCTTTGCAGCAGTACCGTGCCGCCATGCCGCGCAGGATCGCCGCGAGTTCAGACACGAACTCAGACGCGAGTTCAGAACGTGGTGGTCATCCCGATTCTGGTCAGCAACTGCGAGCCTGTGCTCGACGGTGCGCTCAAGCCGTTGATCCAGGCGGTCGCGCTGCCGTTGCTGCCCGTCGCCCGCTGATAGATACCTTCCACGTAGACGCTCGTGCGTTTGGACAACGAGTACATGACCGACGCAGCAACTTCATGGGCTTTGTTGTCCAGGAGCACGGCGTTGCCCTGCATGTACTGGTAATCGGCGCCGAGCGACCAGAACGGCGTGACGTGCCAGTTCGCGCCGATCTGGACCATATCGATCTGGCCGCCTGTCAGCGTGTTGCGGGTGTTCGTATAGAGCAGATTGGCGAGAACCTTGCCGGTATCGTATTGGGTGCCGACTCCCCAATTGCGGATGCCATCGTGGCCGTTGCTCATCTCCGGATACTTGATCTCGGTATAGGCGGCGGCGATGCCGAATCCGCCGTGCCGGTATTCGAGCGCCGCGCTGACGGCATTGTCGGCCGATACGGAACCGGCGACATTGCCGAAGCCGTACATCATCCCGAACGAGAATCCGCTGTAATCGACGGACTGGTATTTGACGGAGTTCTGCATGCGCGACGATCCGCCGATGCGGTCGAAGTCCCATGAGCCGGTCGGATTGCCCGGAATGCCGAGGGTCTGGAAGGGGCCTTCGCGAAAGTTATAGAAACCGCCGGTGTACAGCGATGCGTCGTAGGACAGCAGCTGATCTTTCATGAAGTCGTATTGCGTACCGAACGTCAGTCGTCCCAACTGTGTATTCGACAGGCCCACATAGGCGGTGCGGTTGAACAGCGCATTGGCGGTCGGAATGGTCGAGCCGTTCGCGAGAGAAAACTGGTTGACCAGTTCGAAAATGGCCTTCGTGCCGCCCCCCAGGTCTTCCTGGCCGAGAAAGCCAAGCATGTTGGGGTAATAGATGCCGTCGTCGAAAAAGGTCTTGCTCTTGCCGCCCGAATTGTTCACGTAGGTTATGCCGGCGTCCATCATGCCGAAGATGGTGACGGAGCTTTGAGCGGCGGCGCTGCCGCAGGCGAGCAGGGTAGCCGATGCGAGAATGGTGTGTCTGAACATGAGGGTTGTCTCCGGATTCTTGTTGTTTCTTGTTGTAGAAGGGCTGCCGCAGATCGGGCAGCTCGTCGTTCAATGCGTGGCGAATTCGGCGCGATCGACGGTGCGGGCGGCGCCGAGGCGGCTCATCGCGAGCATCACGAGCGACGCGCCGAGCACCGGGGCTGCCGTGGCGACGAAGATGTGCGCAACGGGCAGGCCCGTGGCGACCAGCGCGCCGACCGCAACGGGGCCGACGGCGCCGCCGAGGCGCCCGGCGGCAAGCGCCCAGCCCACGCCGGTCGAACGGATGGCGGTCGGATAGGTCATCGAGGCGATGGCGATCAGGCCCGAAGTGGCACCGCCGACGAACAGACCCGTGAGACCCGAGCACAGCGAAACCAGCGCGGTGTTAGGTGTACTGAACCCTGTAAGCGCAAGAACGATGGCCCCGAGCGCATAGATCGCGGCGAGGAAGCGACAGGTGCCGAGGCGCTCCATCACCGCGCCGGCGATGGCGACGCCGATCGTGCCGCCCACGTTGTTCCAGGCGAGGACCGTGGATGCGGCGGCCATCGACATGGCCGCGCTGCGCAGCAGCGTGCTGGCCCAGGCCAGTGTCGCGATCAGGGCGAGGAAGTTGAGGAAGAACGCGAGCCACAGCAGGGCCGTGAGCGGCGCGTGGCCGTCGACGAACAGATGCTTGACCGGCAAGCCTTTTTCCTGATGCTCATGGGTCGCGTAGCGCACCGGCTCGCCGGCGAGGGAAGAAGGCGCGAGATGCCTGACGATCCGCGCGATGCGATCGTCCCGCGCGTCGGACAGGATCAGCAGTCGCACCGATTCGGGCACGAAGAGCCACACCAGCACCGCGGCGGCGATCGGCACGATGCCGCTCAGATAGAACATGGCCCTCCAGCCATACTGCGGAATCACGATGCTCGCCGCAAAGCCGGCGATGACGCCGCCGGCCGGCATGGCGGCCCACAGCAGCGAGGCGATGCGGCCGCGATGGCGCCGGGAGACGTATTCGGTCGTCAGGCTGACGAGACACGGTGCCGCGCCGCCGAGTCCGATACCCGTCACGATACGCAGCACGAGCAGCGTGACGAATCCGGGCGCCGTCACCGTGCAGAGCGACGCCAGTCCGAACAGGCACGCGCAGGCGATCAGCACGGTCTTGCGGCCGATGCGGTCGGCAACCGGACCGAGCAGCAGCGCGCCGATCATGAAACCGAGCTCGGAGCCGGCGAAGATGGGGCCGAGCTGGGCTGGTGTCAGCTTCAGGTCATTGGCGAGCAGCGGTGCGCTCAGACCCATGACCTGCACGTTGGCGCCATCCATCAAGGCGATCAGGAAGCAGATGGCGAAGATCGACGCCTGGAAGAGGCCGAATGGACGCTCATCGATGAGATCGTCTACGAGCACGGTTTTCATGATTGTCTCCTTGGTGTGATGTGTTGTATTTCAGGGTGGATTAGTCAGTCAGACTAAGCATTCGCGCTGGCGAAGCGCGGAAAGAGCCGCAGCGCGTTTTCGCGCGCAATGGCCCGATGCTGTTCCGCAGTGAGGCCGTCGAGCGTGCGGAAATCCGCGATATTGCGCGCGACGTTGTGCGCCGGCTGGAACGGAAAGTCGGTGCCGACCATGATCTGCGAGAGCGGGGCGAGTGTGCGCAGCACGTCGAAGGTGGGCTGGTTGGCCGACATGGCGAGGTCGTAATAGAGCCCCTGCAATTCCGCGATGACCTCGGCGGATGGCTTGGGGCCTGGCTTCATGACCGGCATCGGCGAGAGCAGCGCGATCCGGTGCGCGATCGCGGCAAGCACGCCGCCCGCGTGCGGCACGATGAGCTTCAGATTGGCGCAGCGCTTGAGCGTGTCCGAGAACACGAGGTCGATAACCGTGCGCGCGGTGTCGCATGGGAACTCGAACAGCGGCGCCGGGCGTCCGAGTCCGACGGCCGAAAAGCAGGCCGGGGCGGTCGGATGCAGGAAGATCGTGGCGTGCCGTTCGTTGAGCCGGTCGAATATCGGTGCGAACGCGGGGTCGCCGAGGTACTTGCCGTCGCTGTTCGTTTCGACGATCAGGCCGTCGAGACCTAGCTCGTCGAAGGCATAGTCGATTTCGGCGAGGGAGTCGGCCACGTGCGGCAACGGCAGTGTCATGAAGCCGCCGAAGCGCCCTGGATAGTCGCGCCGGAGTTGCGCGATATCTTCGTTGATGGTGCGGGCAAGCCGCACACGCGCTTCGCGTCCGGAGAGGAAACTGACGCTCGGCGAGGACACGGAGAGCATCATCGTGTCGATGCCGTTTTCTTCCATGACGGCGGTGGCTTTTTCCGGGCTCCACTCGGGAACGGGGTAGCCGCCGTCGAGCGTGGCGAGGCCGGCGTCGTCGAGCGCCTTGCGGTAGGCCGGCGGCAGGCAGTGTGCGTGGACGTCGATGAGACCACACGTGCAGCGGTAAGCGGTGTTCATGATGAAATAGGTATCCTGATGGAGTGGGGGCGATCAGGCTCGTTCGAGCTGGATCGGCGAGGGGAGCCAGTCGTAGCCGTCGCCGTTGCGGCGCAGATGCCCGCGCCCCGGAAACGGAAAGTGATACGAGAGGACCTGATGCTCCTGCTTCTCGATCCACTCCAGCACTCTCATGCGCGTGGCCGCCGCAATGGAACTGTCGTAGTCGAACAGGAACGCCCATTCCGGCCGCCTAAGCAGCAGCACCTGGTGATGGCAGAGGTCGCCCCAGCACACGAGCGTGTGCCCCTCGCTGGAGATTGCGTAGATCGTATGGCCGGGGCTATGGCCGGGCGTGGCATGAGCGCGGATGCCCGGCACGATCTCCTGGCCATCCTCAATGAATGTGATGACGTCGCGATACGGCGCGAGATTCTTGTGAGCGCCGTAGAAGTGGTCTTTCATATGGTCGGACATCGAATCGCGAATGTTCTCGAGGTTCGTCCAGTAGTCGACGTCGGCCCGGCTCACGGCGATGCGCGCATTCGGGAACAGCTTGCGGTCGTTGTCGTCGACGAGACCCCAGCAGTGATCCGGGTGGGTATGGGTCAGGGCCACGATATCGATGTCTTCCGGCTCGATACCGGCCGCCCGCATATTGATGATGGCGCGGCCGGTATTCGGGCCGAACGTCTTGACGCCCAGTTCGGCGTTGATGCCGACGCCCGTGTCGAACAGCACCAGATGCTCGCCGGTATTGACAAGGAGTACGTTCTGATCGAGCGCGATCGTTTCGGTCGGCAGGAAGGCCTGAAGCAGCAGGTCGTCGATTTCCTCGACATCGGCTTTCGGAAACGTGTTGCGCGGCGGGCCGAGGTGCAGCAGGCCGTCGGTCACGACCGTGCACTGAAAGCCGCCGAGATCGAAGCGGGTCCAGCCCGCCTGCAGCGCATGTGCGCGATCGTTCGTCGGATGTAGAGCCATGTGTTATTTCCTCGGTGGGTTGATTGCCGGCACGCGGGGCGTGTCGGGGTCGCGGTCGGGTTCGCTCAGATCGGAAAAGCGGGAGCCGTGGAGGCCACGGTGATCCATCGCAGCTCCGTGAATTCGGCGATACCGGCTTTGCCGCCGAAGCGTCCGTAGCCGCTACGGCCGGTGCCGCCGAACGGCATCTGCGGTTCGTCGCTGACCGTCGCGCCGTTGATGTGGCAGATGCCTGAGCGAATCTGCTTCGTGACCGCGAAGGCGCGTTCGATGTCGTTGCTGAATACCGCCGCGGACAAACCGAATTCCGAGTCGTTGGCGATCTCGACGGCGTGTTCGTCGTTTTTCGCCCGCATGATGCAGACGACCGGGCCGAATGTTTCCTCGTGGTAAATCGACATCTCGCGCGTGACGCCGTCTAGCACCGTGGCCGGCATGAATACGCCTTCGGCCTTGCCGCCGGCCAGCAGCGTGGCGCCTCGCGCCAGCGCGTCGTCGATGAGTTCGTTGATACGCGCACCGGCGCCGGCGCTGGCGAGCGCACCGAGCGGCGCATCGCCGGTGCGCGGATCGCCCACGCTCAGGCGCGCGGCCTTGTCGGCGAGACGCGCGACGAAAGACTCGGCAATCGCGGGCGTGACGACGATGCGCTCGGTCGACATGCAGATTTGCCCCTGGTTGAAAAACGCGCCGAATGCAGCGGCGGCGACG
This sequence comes from Paraburkholderia sp. Ac-20342, assembly GCF_017104985.1. Lineage (NCBI taxonomy): Bacteria > Pseudomonadati > Pseudomonadota > Betaproteobacteria > Burkholderiales > Burkholderiaceae > Paraburkholderia > Paraburkholderia sp. Ac-20342. The sequence goes on from NZ_JAAGPQ010000005.1 coordinate 98,087, forward strand.
GCGCGTTCGACATCGGCGTCGTCGAGTACGATCAGCGGAGACTTGCCGCCCAGTTCGAGCAGCACCGGCTTGAGTACACGTGCTGCCCGTTCGGCGATCAACTGGCCGACCCGGGTCGAGCCGGTGAAATTGATGCGCCGAACGGCGGGGTGCGCGATCAACGTATCGGCCACTTCGCCGGCCGCCGCCGGCGCATGTGTGATGACGTTGACTTCGCCGTTGCCGAGTCCGGCTTCGACGAGCACGTCCGCAATCAGCGAATGGGTCGCGGGACACATTTCCGATGCCTTCAGGATGACCGTGTTGCCGCAGGCGAGCGGCATCGCAATCGCACGCGTGCCGAGCACGATCGGCGCATTCCAGGGGGCGATGCCGAGCACGACGCCGGCCGGCTGCCGTACCGCAAACGACAGACGGCCTTCGTCCGACGGAACGACTTCGCCTGCGATCTGGGTTGTCATGCTGGCGGCTTCGCGGAGAATCGCGGCCGCGGCGAACACGTTGTGCTCGGCCCAGACGCGCGTCGCACCGGTTTCGCTCTGCATGGTTTCGACGAAGAGACTTTTCTTCTGCTCCATCAGGTCGGCGGCGCGCAGCAGAATCTCGCGCCTGATCGAAGGGCCGGTTCGGGACCAGACCGCGAAGGCGGCTTGCGCGGCATCGACCACGAGCCGGGCGTCCTCGATGCCGGCCGAGGCGGCGCGCGTGACGACCTGATTCGATTGCGGATTGGCACGATCAAACGTCGCGCCGGCAACGGCCGGCTGCGGGCGTCCCGCGATGAGCAACTGGACGGTTCTCAAGAGGTGTCTCCATGTGACAGGACTGTGTGGATGCGAATGTAGGAGAACCAACCTTGACCGACTTGCCTGATAGTGCAATTTCGCTGCGCACGTGCAGCACGGAATCGCGCCGACACTGCACTGTCAGGCAAGACGCGTAGCAGAGGGGGCGGTTAGAGTCGGCACGGTCGGCACCGGATCTCCGGCGCCATGGAGACAACCTCAAGGAGACGTCGAATATGTCGTTGCAAGGCAAGACCATTTTGATCACCGGGGCCGCCTCGGGTATCGGCGCCGCGTGTGCGGCAACGGTCCGGGCGCAGGGCGCGCGCGTTATTGCGGTGGACCGGAACGAGCCCGCGGCGGGGCTGTGCGATCAGTTCATTCGGGCCGATCTTGCGCAAGCCGATTCGATCGATTCGGTTGCAAAGCAGGTTCACGGCCGATTGGACGCGCTGTGCAATATCGCCGGACTGCCGCCGACGAAAGGGCGCACACCCGTGCTGCAGGTCAACTTCGTCGGGTTACGCCAATTGACGCTGGCTTTGCTGCCGCTGATGAATGACGGTGCCTCGATCGTCAATCTGGCGTCGCTGGCGGGATTCGGCTGGGCCGATCAGATCGGTCAGGTTCGGGCGCTGCTCGGCGTGAGCAACCTGGAGGACGTCGATGCGTTCTGCGAAGCGAATGGCGTCGACGACGCGCGCGCGTACTTTTTGTCGAAGGAGGCGCTAATTGCATGGACACTCCAGATGCGCTGGGCGTGGCGTAGCCGCGGCATCCGCATGAATGCGATCAGCCCTGGGCCGGTGGAGACGCCTATTCACCAGGACTTTCTGAAGACGCTAGGCAAGCGGGCCGAGGAAGACATGCGGCTCGTCGAGCGCGCGGGGCGGCCCGACGACATTGCTCCGCTCGTGGTATTCCTGTGCGGCGACGGCAGCCGGTGGATGCGCGGGGTGAACATCCCGTGCGATGGCGGGATGGCGGCCAATATCCTGTGTCAGTCGAGCGGGCTCGGCTGACTTGTCTGAGTTGTACCTCGCCGGTAGTCGCGGGGCGACACGCCGAACATTTCCTTGAAGGTGCGGCTGAAATGACCGGGGCTCACAAAGCCCCATTTCATCGCCAGCTGGGTAATCGAGCATTGCTGCAACGCCAGGTTGCCCAGATCGCGACAGACATGCATGAGCCGCAGCTGCAGGATGTACCGGGAGAGAGTGTGGGTGCCGCTATCGAATACCGTGTGCAGGTAACGCTTCGAGCAGTTCAGGTCGAGCGCGATCCGCTCGACGGTGAGTTCGGGATCGGCGAGATTCTGCTCGATGTATTCGATGATGCGTGTGCGCAGCATCCTCGGGTGCAGATGCTTTCTGGTTTCCGACACCTGATCCTGCAGTGCGATTCTGATCTGGGTAGTCAGGTCCTGCTCGATCGGGTCGGCCGATGCATCGGCATCGAGTTCCGGTGAGAGTTCGAATGCCTGCAGGCGATCGATGATGTAGCGGGACAGCGCGAGGCCCGCACCGCTATGGGAGGTCAGCGGATGGACCAGTGCGCAACGCTCGGTGAGCGAGAGACGCATCATGTCCTTTGGAATAGTCGCAATCGCCACGTGAATGGCATCGGGCGCATTCATCAGATAGGGGCGCGCGGTGTCGTAGATGGCCCAGTGCCCCGGCGAAAGCTTCGCCTTTAAACCATCCTGCTCGAATTCGGACGTACCTTCGAGCTGGATCGTCAGCTTGTACCGGCTGGAACTGGCCTCGCTTCCCGGCGTGTTTTCCACGCGATGCCCTTGGGCCGCCAGCCGGCAAAGCTGGATTTGCCCGACATCGGCATAACCGATCTGGCCCGAGAAGGACTCGCCGGTCGCTGGGTCGAAAAGCCGGCCGCCGAAACGCTCGCTGAAGCGTTCGCCGATCGCTCGCGCCCATTCGGTCGCCTGTCCCGCGGGCGGGATCGCTGCCGTGGAGACGGTAACGAAGTTCTTCATTCCCGGTGTCTCCGAAAAATTGAGAATATCAATATAATAATACTGAAATTTTTATCAAAATAAGATTTTTTTGTATAAGTATTCACCCTATTGGATGGGCTGGGTGCAAACGTCGGGAGACGGTGTTTCCCCCGTCTGGGCGAGGTCCGGCTCGATAGTTGAGGCAAATGGAATTCTGATGAGGAAACGCAGCTAATTATCTGGGCGTCAATATCGGCCATCATGCTGCCTGTAATTCACGCTGAACAGGAGATGTTCGATGGGTGCAGAAAATTTATCTCGCGCTGCGATCATGGCCAATGCTTTGTGCGGTATCGCGTGAGCCCGGCAGTCATCACATGGTAAGCCGCGACACTTCACATGAGCGGGAACGCGGACGTTTGGCCCGTTGGTGCAGGCGCTTTTCGATCCCGCTGCTGGCGCTGATTTCGGCGCTCGGTATCGCGTCCTGCAGCGGTAAACGCGAGCCGGACGCCGTCAGGAATATGACAATGAAACCTTCCATTACCTATTTGCATCTCTTGCGGCACACGCCATTTTTTACCGCGCTGACGACGGCTCAACTGCAATGGGTGATCGACCACTCGCACGAGTGGGAAGCGGACCCCGGTGCGGTGATTGCGAAATGCGACGGCACCGCGGACCCGGAAGCACCGTACTGGATTCTGCTCGATGGCGGATGGCAGGTTGAGTTCAAGGGACAGACGTTCCCCAGTGGCCACGCCGATCCCGGCAAGTGGTTTCGCTCGGTCGATGTGCCGGGCGGTGCCTGCGCACTGGTGACCAATGAGCATAGCTATGTGATGCGTATCGAGCGTCACGACATGCAGGCCATGCTCGATCAGGGATTCGGATTCCGTACTCACCTTGATAGTGGGGATGCGTATTACAGATCGATTTTCAATGCAGGCAAGAATGGGGCGCGTTGAATAGCCGGAAGGGTATCGCGGCGCGTGTCGTGGCGTGTATCGCCGCGATGCGTCAAACGGCTGACCGATCGGTCAGAGCGGCGGTTACCTGAAACGGATCGCGCCGGGCGTAGGCAAGGGAAGGGGGCTTCACGCGCTTGATCTGAAGACTCAGGATTGCTCTTCTCCCACAGGATGCTCCGGCGTGACGGAAGAACCCAGGCCGTTAAATAAATCGCCAACGGTTTGCCTGATCCAGCGGCATGCCGGATTGTGATGAAACCGCGCATGCCAGTACTGCCGAATGGTGAAGCAGGGCAAACCGATGGGAACCGGTAGCGCCCGTAGCGCGTTGCGCCTTTGCAATACGTCGGCGAGCAGGTGCGGAACGGTGGCGAGCAGATCGCTGCCGGCCAATATCTCTCCAATCCCCAGATAACTCGGAATGCGCAGATGCACCCGTCGCTGAGGTGCTTCCGTCTCGAGCATTTTCGTTACCGCCACGAATCCGCTGCCGGTCACCTGTACTTCCAGGTGCGCTTCGCTCAGGTAGCTCTTGAGCGTCAGACGCGGGCCGATCCGTGGATGACCGGTTCGCAATAGACAGACGACGTGATCGTCGAATAACTTTTGTTGATAGAAGCCAGCCTCGATATGCGGCATGTAGCCGATCGTCAGGTCGATTTCGCCGGTTTCGAGTTGCGTCGGCGTGTCCGCCGAAATATGCGACGTCTCGATGCGTACGTTCGGTGCCGTCACGCGGACTTGAGCCAGAATTTGCGGTAGCAATACCACCTGGCTAATGTCTGTCATCGCGATCCGGAAAACGCGCGCCGATGACATCGGATCGAATACGGCTTGAAGCGAGAGCGTGTATTGCAAGAGTCGAAGAACTTCGCGGATTGGCTCGATGAGCGCTTCCGCATGAGGTGTCGGGCGCATCCCCCCCGCTCCCCGAACGAAGAGCGGATCATTGAAACGGCGTCTTAGCTTGGAGAGACCGACGCTCAATGTGGGTTGGCTCAGGGCAAGCTTTTCGGCTGCGCGAGATACGCTCCCGCCGGTATAGATTTCGTCGAAGATTTGCAGCAGCTTCAGGTCAATGTCATTCATTGCCAACATCCTTCAATCGTGTACTCGCGCGGTAGCGTTAGAGGCGCGCTCACGCCCATTCGCTCCTGAGGTATGCAATATCGGGGGCGTGGAGGACGCGGCGGGGCTGCGTCTGCCGACGGGTACGATGCTCCGCTTGCAGCCCCGATGCGTATAACGGCAAGGTCGTCCTCTATTCGCGATTCCCGATGCGCGCTCGATGCGATTCCGCATCATGCATCCCCATCGATTGGCCGTCGATAAGCGGGTAAACGAGGATCGCGCCGGGAAGGCACTGGCAGTTATGCGGCTCATCAATCCGATGATTTGTCGCGCTACCCGGTGTATGGCCGGCAAGCCCGGTCACATCTTTCAACTCCCGAAAACGGCGTCAGCCTCTTGGGGGCGGGTTTATAGAAAATCATAATAATGCATATTGATTTCGATTTATAGACCTGCCCGGTGACCGGGTCTACCGTGCTGGAATCGGACAAGCGCATTCGGCTTGGCGATAGAGCGGTGCCCGAATAAAAGGGGCTGATCGTGATGTTGCATCGATCGAAGACTATAGCCGCCTTCTATATTCGCCATATTTAAAGAAAGGTAGGAGACATGGAAGTGGACAATACAGCAGTCGGCAGCAGGGATGGACAGCATTTGCCAAGACGGCATCGGATCGTACGGGGATCGAGAATCGTTATTGCCTCATCGTTCGGCGCGCTCCTGGAATGGTACGACCTGTACATCTACGCGGCGCTCGCCGGTACGTTCGCCCATCTGTTTTTTCCACCCGGTAATCCGACGGCGGCGATGTTGTCGAGTCTGGCGGTTTTCGGCGCAGCGTTTGTACTCAGACCGATCGGCGCGATCATTTTCGGCTATATCGGCGACCGGATCGGGAGAAAGCGAACGTTTGGCATGACCATCGTACTCATTGGCGGTGCAACGATGGGCATCGGCTTACTGCCGACGTATTCGCAGATCGGCGTTCTCGCGCCTGTTCTGCTGGTCGTATTGCGCCTCTTGCAGGGACTGGCACTCGGCGGCGAGGTGGGCGGTGCCGCCACGTACCTGACCGAGCATGCGGATAAGCGCCGCCGGGGGCTGGTCAGCAGTTGCCTGCAAATGACGGCGACGGGCGGTCTGGTGCTGTCGATCATCGTCGTGACGATGTCGCGTGCCTGGATGAGCACCGCGATGTTCGATAAGTGGGGATGGCGAATTCCGTTTCTCGTGTCGTTGATTCTTCTCTACACGGCCATCAAGTTGCGTGCGGGGCTGAACGAATCGCCGGTCTTCGAGCAATGTAAGGCTCAGGGAAAGCTCGCTCGCAACCCGATTGCCGCCAGTTTTCTCGACCGGCAGAACCTGAAGAAAGTACTCGTTCTGTTGTTTAGCGCGGCAGCGGGAGTCGGCGTGCTTTACGGCACCGGGCACTTCTATTCGTTCTACTTCGTGAGTACCGTCCTGAGGGTTGATCCCGAGACGACCAACGTCCTGATGGTCACGTCATTGATCGCAGCGGCTCCGTTCTATTTTGTGTCGGGGTGGTTGTCGGATCATTTCGGTCGAAAGTGGATCATGGTACTGGCCTGTCTTGCCGCCGCGCTCACGATTCAGCCGGCATTCAAGGCGCTCACGCACTACGCCAATCCGCAGCTGGAGAAGTTTCTGGCGGACACCGCCATTGACGTATCGGCTAACGACTGCACATTCCGCCTGTTCTCCCCAGCGGTTACTGCGTGCGATAAGACTCGCGACTACCTGAGCCTTGCCGGTGTCTCGTACAGAACGCAGCCCGCGGACGGCACCGGGATGGTCACGACGATCGGCTCGCAGCGGATTGAAGGGTTCGACGCCGCAAAGCTGAAAGCCGCGCTCGAAAGTGCGGGTTGGCGGGAACATGCCGACGAGACCCAGGTCAATAAGCCGATGGTATTTCTGCTGCTCTGGTATCTCATCATACTGTTGACCATGATTTACGGTCCGATTGTTGCCTTCATGGTCGAACTGTTTCCCGCGAACGTTCGGTATACGTCGCTTTCGCTGCCCTATCACATAGGAGCCGGCTGGTTTGGAGGCATGCTGCCGTTCGTCGTTTCGGCACTCAATCTTTCAGTCGGCAACATTTACGCCGGACTTTGGTATCCGATTGGTGTCGCCGCGTTGGCGTTCGTCGTTGGCGCGCTGTTTATGACCGAAACAAAAAATAACGACATCAATTAATCGGTTTAACTTCAATATTGTTTATTCGGAAAATCGTCATGAAGAGAATATTGATAATTGGTGGTGGGTTTGCCGGATTGTGGAGCGCCCTCGGGGCCGCACGCAAGATCGACGAACAGAACATGAACTCGGAAGTCGAAGTGGTGCTGGTGAATCCGACGGCCAATCACAGCATTCGGGTTCGGAACTACGAAGAGAATCTCGAGGAGACGCTGGTCCCTCTGGACGATGTGCTCGATCCGGCGGGCGTCTTATGGCTCAAAGGGGAAGCGACGGACATCGATTCCTCGGCGAAGCGTGTCACCGTGAAGGTCGACGGCGATGCCAGATCGATCTCCTACGACAGGCTCGTACTGGCCTCGGGAAGCCAGCTCGCCTACGCGCCGGTTCCTGGCCTCGCCGAACATGCGTTCGACGTCGATACCTACGCGGGTGCGAAGCGACTGGAACAGCACCTTGAAAACGTCGTGACGTCCACCGAGGCAGGGAGTCTGACCGCCGTCGTCATCGGCGCCGGCCTGACTGGAATCGAAATCGCGGCCGAATTGCCGAGCAGACTGCGCAGCCTCGCTGCATCTCGTGGAGATTCCCGGAGCGACGGTTCGGACATTCGCGTGATTCTCGCGGATCGCACGCCGGAGATCGCAACGGCTATGGGCGGCGCGCAACCCGTCATCGAGCATGCGCTCACCGAACTGGGCGTCGAGTTGATGCCGGGCATGGAGCTTCAGGCGGTGGACGGCAAAGGGCTGACACTGGCCGACGGAAAGCGAATCGACGCATCGACAATCGTGTGGTGCGGCGGGATGCGGGCCAATGCCTTGACGAAATGTCTTCCTGTCGAGCACGACGCACTCGGCCGCGTTCCCGTGAACGCATACATGCAGGTCGAAGGCGTTCGCGACGTATTTGCGGCAGGCGACGTGGCGCGCGCGCTTTTCGACGGCGAGCACGCGTCGGTCATGTCTTGCCAGCACGGTCGTCCGATGGGGCGATTTGCCGGGCACAACGTCGTCTGCGATCTGTTGGGTCTGCCGATGTTGTCGCTCGACATCGACTGGTATACGACCATTCTCGACCTCGGTCCCTGGGGGGCCGTCTACACCGAAGGCTGGGACCGCAAGTTGGCGGCGCAAGGAGCGCGGGCGAAGAAAGTCAAGGAGACGATCAATCGCCAACGCATTTATCCCCCGCTCACGAGGGATCGCGCAGCCTTATTCGACGCGGCGGCCCCGACAGTCCAGGCGCCCCCGCCTATTAGCCAGCAAAAGGGAGTGGAGTCGAGCGCGGAAGGATAAGCAGAAAATCTCAGTCTGAGATGGCAAAGATGACGGAAGCAGCGGGTCCGCGAGAGATTCCCTGACTTCCGTCACCGACAAAGAAAAAAACGAGACCCCTGGTTTGGAGACAGAAATGCGACTTTATATTTTCCGAAATACGCTCGGAATGGCTCTGCTATTGTCCGGTTATGCGCATGCAGCCGACTCTGTGAGCCTTTACGGAATCATCGATACAGGCATCGAATACGTTTCGCATGCGTCGGGCAATAGCGGGCTGGTCCGCATGCCGAGTCTGACGGGCGAAGTGCCGTCCAGATGGGGAATTCGCGGAAGCGAGAGCCTGGGCGGAGGGATCAGTACGGTCTTCACGCTGGAGAGCGGCTTCAATTCGAACAACGGCAGCCTGGGACAAGGCGGCCGGCTGTTCGGCCGCCAGGCCTTTGTCGGCCTCGATACGCCCTACGGATTGCTATCGTTTGGCCGCCAATACAACATGACGACATGGGCATTGGCGGATGCGAATGTCCTCGGCCCGAACATCTATAGCATCAGTTCCGTCGATCCGTATCTTGCCGTTGCACGTAGCGACAATGCCGTTGCCTATAAAGGCACCTTTCACGGTGTGACCGTCGGGGCGACCTACTCATTCGGCCGCGATTCCGCCGGCACGGGAAACACGCCGGGCCAGGGTACGTGTGTGGGTTCGGCGGCCGGCCATATGTCCCAGTGCAGTCAATGGACCGCGATGCTCAAATACGACAGTGCGAGCTACGGCGTTGCCGCGGCATACGACGTACAGCATGGCGGACCGGGCGCCGCCGTCAGCTTCTTCGACGGCATGCCGCCCACACCGTTGACCGGCAATATGGACAAGGACGTCCACACCACGATCAACGGCTATGGCATCTGGGGTTCGTTGAAGTTCGGCGGCGGATGGATCGGCCGGTACGTGACGACGGAAGGGCCCGCGCCCGAGGGACGCTATGACATGTTCTTTGCCAACGCCTCCTATCAGGTCACCCCTGCCTGTCTGATCGACGGGCAGATTGTCAGGATCGTCAATGCGCAGCAGGATACCCGAGCCACGATGGCAATCGTTAGGGGAACCTATTTTCTTTCGAAACGAACCTCCGTCTATCTCCAGAGCGGTTATCTGAGCAATAGCGCCAAGGCGAGCTATACGGTGAGCCTGGGCGGCGGTGGAACCACTCCGCCTGCGGGAACCAGCCAGCTTGGCGTGATGGCGGGTATCAGGACGAGCTTCTGAAGCGGAGATCGTCCATCCACGGAGCGGGGCATCCGGGCGACTTCCTGTGTTGCACGGACCCCGCGGACTCCGCGGACCCGTGGGCGTAACTTGCGTCAGGATGAGGACTCGTATAGGCTTTGAACTACGATCCAATAAATCCTGGTTGTTTATGTCCCACATCAGTTCCGGAGTCGAATACGGCTTGCATTGCCTGCTGTATCTGGCCGACTCCGATGTGTCCACCGGCGGGGCGAGCGTGCGCGATCTCGCCGAGTTGCAGGGTGTTCCCGCCGACTTTCTGGCGAAGCTCTTCACGAAACTCGCGAAGGCCGAAATCGTGGTCGCCACGGAGGGCATCAAGGGAGGCTTCAGGCTGGCCCGGCCCGCTGCTCGCATCACCGTTCATGACGTGGTCGTCGCGATCGACGGCGAGAAAGCCCTGTTCGATTGCCGCGAAATCCGCGCGCGCTGCGCAATATTCGGCGACGAAGCGCCGGGCTGGGCGACGCGCGGCGTCTGTTCGATCCACGCGGTCATGCAGGCGGCGGAAAAAGTGATGCGCTCGGAACTCAAGCGCCACACACTGGCCGATCTCGCTCAGCGTACCGAAAGCAAGGCGCCGGCCGCCTTCGGTACGCAGGTGGTGCAATGGCTCTCGGATCGGGCTGCCAACCGGCGCGGCGACAGGGCCGAACCGGTTAGCGGCCGCAGCCGCAAGCGTGCCTGATCAGGCCACCACGACGAGGCGCGGGTCCGCGCTTGCCAGTGCCGCGGCACGGTCGGCGCCGCTCGGCGGATAGATCCACACGCTGTTGATTTCCGTCTTCAGCTTCTTCGCTTCGGCACCGGTCAGCTTGACCTGACGGTCCCAGCCTTCCGTATAGACGGCGCCCCACGGCCCGAGGTCGAGGCAGGTCACGTACTTGGGCTGGCTGTACGGAATCGGCTCTTCGCCCAGCAGGTCTGCCGTGACGTTGTGGCCCGCCGAGCGGCCCAGGGCGATCGCGTGCTGGCAAGCCATCATCGTGTGGTTGCCTTCATCGTCGGTGGCGGCGCGGGCGCAGTCGCCGGTCGCATAGACGGCATCGAGGCCCTTGACCTTCAGGTTGCTGTCGACATGTAGACGTCCGAAGTTATCGCGCTCGGCGGGAATCTGTGCCGTCAGCGTGTTGGCGCGCGCGCCGGCGGTCCAGACGACCGTGTCGGCTTCGATGCGTTCGCCGCTTTCCAGCGTCACGCCTTGCGCGTCGATCGACGCCACGCCCGAGCCGAGCTTCCATTTCACGCCCAGTTCGGTCAGTGCCTGCGTGATGATCGGCCGCGGGCCGGGACCGAGGTCCGGACCGATCGCATCGTTGCGCTCGACCATGATGACGTTCACGTCCGCATCCTGGCCGAGAACCTCGCGCAGGCGGGCGGGCATTTCCGCCGCGGTTTCGATGCCGGTGAAACCCGCGCCGGCGACCACCACCGTATTGCGCCCGGCGCTTGCGGGGCGGTTTGCCAGGCCATGGAGATGGGTTTCGAGCCGCGTCGCGTCGGCGATCTGGTCGACGTTGAACGCATGTTCCTTGAGGCCGGGAATCGGCGGGCTGAACAGACGGCTGCCTGCCGCCAGCACCAGGCGGTCATAGCTCAATTCCTGACGCGAGCTGTCGGCACCGATACCCTCGACCGTCACCTTCTTCTTTTCGACGTCGATGTGGTCCACCTTGCCCTGCACGAACTGGACGCCGACGGTCTTGAAGAGGTCCAGCAGCGGAGCCTTCATGCCGCCGGGGTTTTGCTCGTAGAGGCGAGGGCGGACGTGCAGGGTCGGCTCCGGTGCGACGAGGACGATTTCCACGTCGGTGCGACCGACCATATCGAGCAGACGGGCCGAAGCCAGTGCGCTCCACGTACCGGCAAAGCCGGCGCCGATGACAAGAATCCGTTGTTTCATGTTTTATCGCTCCTGATCTGATGATCGAAGTTGAGGAAGGCATCACTGCTGCCGATAACTGCGATTCTATTTGTCGTAGTTTTGATGCGCAAGCTTTTTTTCTGAAGGGCCACTCGGTTAAAAGGGAGAGATCGGCGGATGTACGCGGATCGGATGGCGCGATCGGCGATCCGCCGGGGTGGCGTGAATCAATCCCGTCCGGCTTCGATGATCGCCTGCGCGAGCCGCTGCGGCGCCGAAAACAGCGTCTCGTGGCTGCCGGGACATTCGACGAGCCGGAACAGTCCCAGCCGCTCGGACAGGCGCGGATGCCACGGCAGGCTATGCGGCATCGCGGTGTCCTGCTGGCAGTTCAGATAGGATTTGCCGAGCGGCAGCGCCGCGAGCGGGCGGCTCAGGGAGATCGCCTCGGTAAAGGTCCGGTACGGCTGAGGATTGAGCTGCGCGTAACTGGAGCGCGCGAGCGCGAGGTCTGCATCGTTGATGAAGCTTTCTCTCCAGACCTCGAATGGCAGCATCAGCGCATTGCCGTTGGCCGCGGCCATCGCGTCGAACAGCGCCGCGTGATGCGGCGGGACCAGATCATTCAGGCACTCGCCGTCCAGCGGCACGAACGCGTTCACATACACGATGCGCCTGAGCCGCTCGGTCAGGCGATCGGCCACGCCGGAGATCACCATGCCCGCGTAGCTGTGACCGACCAGTGTGATATCGAATAATTCGTTATCCTCGATAAAGTGGACCAGCGAATCGATTGCGTCGGCGAGTCCGGTCGTGGCGCGGTCGTCGCCGGGGCGGTTGCCCGCGAGGGTCGGGCAGTGCACGGTGCAGCCGGCCGCGCGGATCGCGTCGGCCACGGCTTCGAACTCCGCACCGGTATGCCATGCGCCATGCACGAGCAGATAGGTATCGGCCATTGTTTGCCTCTCGATGGTTTTCGGGAGGCTTAGTCTAATTCGCGGCGCGGCTGTTGGATCGTTTTGTTCCGCCAACGGGATCGTCCCACGCTGCCAGTCGAAGCTCGCTCAGCGAAACTGTCGACGCAAGGCCTGCGGAGTCGCACCGAGATGCCGGCGGCACACGCGCGCGAAATGGGACGGGTCGGCAAAGCCGGCGCGGTAGCCGACTTCCGCGATCGTCAGCCGGTCGAAGCGCGCTTGTTCGAGCAGTGCTTTGGCGGTCGCGAGGCGGTTTTCGAGTAAGGCGCTGGCGAAGGTCGTGCCGGTGCCGGCGAGACACCGATGCAGGCTGCGCTCGGAAATGCCGAGGCCTTCGGCCAGTTCCTGTGCCGTCACGCGGGGCTCGGTATGACGTTCGCGAATCGCGTCGAGTACGCGCGCACGCAGTTCGGTGGCGGCCGGTGCCACCGCAGGGCCGTGACTATCGCAGGCGAGAGCGAGGAGTGCGCCCAACTGGTCGGCCAGCAGCCGGGCGGGCAGCGGCGGGCGCATCGCCATCTCGGGGGTGAGCTCGCAGGCGAAGCGGCTCAATACCGAACCCCAGCCGCGATGGCCGTCGATGCGCCGCGCGACGTGGTCGCCAGGACGAGGGAGCCAGCGCTCCACCCAGGCGGTCGGCAATTCCAGCGAGAGCGTGTCGGCCGACGACATCAGATGAAACGCGTAGCTGCGGCGCGAATCGACCAGCAGCAGGTCGCCTGGCTGCAACGCCGCGCGGTGGCTGTCCTGCTCGGCGAACCACGCGAAGTCAGTTTTGCAAAGCAGATAGAAATAGTTTTCCCGCGCGCGGGAAATCGCACGCGCGGTGCGATACACATGCTGCGTGCTGCTCCGTACGCGGTTGATGCCGATGCCTTCGAGCGGCGCCGATTCCAGCGTGCCGTGAAACGAGCTTGCCGACGCGTCGACGGTCATTTCCAGAAAGCCTTCACAGACGGCCTCGCGCCAGTAATCGAGCCGCTCGCGCGGCGATACGGCATCGGTGCTCCAGCGGCGGGTTGCCGGCATTGTCGCCCTGTTCATTCGAATCCTCGTTGCTTGCCGATCCGGTCGGATGGCCAAGTCTAGAGCGTTGGCTGAAACTGTCAACGCGAACCGCCTCGCTCACACGCTCACAATACGTCGCGTAAACGCCGAACCGCCGCGGCCGCTTCTGCGGCGGTTGCGAAGTTGGCAAAGCCCATCAGCAGACCGCCTTGCGGCGATTTGCGCAGCCGCCAGTGACTCAGTGCGTCGACGGCGAGCCCCGCGGCCTGAGCCGCCGCTGTCACGAGTTTGTCGTTTTGCCGTGGGGGCAGATGAGCGAGCAAGTGGAGGCCGCCTGCCTGGGGCTGGATCTGCAGGGCGCTTCCCATCGTCCGCGTCAGGGCCTCGAACAGATAGCCTCGCCGCTCGGCATAGAGCGCGCGCATCTTGCGCAAGTGCCGGGCGAAGTGCCCCTGCGCCATGAAATCGGCGACGATCGCTTGCGGCAAGATGGAACCCGGGCCGGGAAGGTGGTCTGCCCTGTCCCTGAACTTGCCGACGTGCGCCTCGGGAACGACCAGATAGGCCAGCCGCAGGCCGGGGAACAGTACCTTGCTGAACGTGCCGGTGTAGAGCACGCGTCCATTGCGATCGAGGCTCTTGAGCGGGGGCAGGGGGCGACCGTGGTAGCGGAACTCGCTGTCGTAGTCGTCCTCGATGATCCATGCGCGGCGATGCCTCGCCCACTCCAGCAGTTCGAGTCGTCGCGGCAATGACAAGGCCACCCCCGTGGGGCTTTGATGCGTGGGCGTGACGACCGCGAAGCGCGCTTCGGCGGCGCTTCGCTGGCCGAGCGCCACGTCGAGGCCTTCATCGTCGACGGCGATCGGCGCGAGGCGCATCCCGGCGCGTTCCAGATGCTGCCGGGCGAAAATGTACCCCGGCTCTTCATACCAGCCGAGGTCGCCCTGCTGTAGCAACGTATGGCGCACGAGTTCGAGTGCTCCCCGGTAGCCCGCCGTCACGAAGACCTGCTCGTGCGAGCACGCGATGCCGCGCGAGATGCCGAGATAGGTCGCGATGGCATGCCGTAGAGGGGCGTATCCCGCGGGATCGGGGTAGGTCATGGCTACGGTTTCCAGGCTGCGCAGGTTGCGTCCGGCAAGGCGCGCCCACGCCTTGCGCGGAAACTCGTCCAGCGCGGGCAGGCCGAGCTGGAAGGGCCGCACCTCGCTCGCGGCGGTCTGCGGGCGGTGGGATTCGTGAGCGGAATGGACCGCGGCTCTCGCCTTGCCCGGCTCGGCCAGGTTCGCCAGCCGGGGAGAGACAACGGTTCCCGCAGCGCCTCGCGCGACGAAATATCCTTCGCTCGACAGCATCTGGTAGGCCATTTCCACCGTGCCGCGTGCGAGGTTCAGTTCGCTCGCGAGGCTGCGCACCGACGGCACGCGATCCCCCGGTTGCAGCTTGCCGGCAGCGATCGCTTCCCGGTAGCGCCGGTACAACTGCAGATAGATCGGCGCGTCTTGCTCCCGGCTCGGCTTCAGGTGCTGCAAATCCATGACAAATGCCCTATTAATTAATTCAGTTTTTGGACCTATCGAATAGGCCATGATTGTCCTAAATTAGTGTCCGTATAACAACGGACACGAATACACATGAGCACCTTTCGATTGAGTCCTATCGATAGCGATCAGGACTATCAGGCCAGCTTTGCGGTCATGCGCGAATTACGCCCGCATCTGACCGACGCCGCCACCTTCACCGCGCAAGCGCGTCGTCAGGCCGGGCAGGGATATCGCTTGCTGGCCGTATGGCAGGGCGATCAGGTCAAGGCCCTGGCGGGCTATCGCCTTCAGGAAAACCTGTTGTACGGGCGCTTCCTCTATGTCGACGACCTGGTGACGGCTGCCGACGCTCGCGGCCACGGCTTGGGCGCCAGGCTGATCGATGCCTTGCGCGAAGAGGCGCGCAAGCAGGGGTGCACGAACTTCGTGCTTGACACGGGTCTCGCCAATTCGCTTGGACAACGCTTCTATTTCCGTCAGGGGCTTCTGGCCGTGGGCATGCACTTCCGTCAGCCGCTCTAGGTCGCGCACATAACCGCGCACGTAGCGAACCCGACTTCGTTCTAGCAGCTTGCCTTGTTGTAGGAGATTTCTTATGAGTAGCCCGAAACGTTTGCCTTATCACACCCTCTCCCCCGAAGCCTACCGTGGGCTCGGCGCCACCAAAGTCGCGCTGGATAAAAGCAGTCTTGGCAAGGAGCTGATCGAGCTAGTCTGGTTGCGGATGTCGCAGATCAACGGCTGCGCCTATTGCCTGGAAATGCATGCCAAGGCACTGCGCGCCGGCGGCGTGCCCGATAGCAAGCTGGATAGTCTCGCGGGCTGGCGGGTGAGCGAGCATTTCAGCGAACGTGAGCGTGCCGCGCTGGCCTGGACCGAGTCGCTGACGCACGTGGACCGCACGCACGCCCCCGACGAGGATTACGAGCCGCTCAAGGCGCATTTCAGCGACGTCGAGATTTCGGACCTGTGCTTTGCCATTGCATTGATGAGCGCATTCAACCGGCTGGCAATCGGGATGCGGCAATAACGCGTGCCGCGCGATTCAGGCAATAGCGGCCTCGCGCAGAGTCGTGCCGCGCGACGCCACCGGGTGATCGAACCTGTCAGGTATCTTCGCGCGTGGTCGAGCGGGATCGCATTCCGGTGATGCGTGCATCCTCGCGCGCTTCATGCCGGCCGGCAAACCATGTGTGCACCTGGCTCGCAAAACCCGCCGGGATGCCTTTACCGAGAACCCCGGCTGAGAGCCGGGCGAGACTGGTTTTCGCCAGTTCGTCGCGCAGTACCTTCTCGGCATTGAGCATGACCGCATGAATGCCGCACACGCCCTGAGTTGCCCATCTGGGTGGCTTGTTGTCAAACAGGGCGCAGCGCCCTCTGACTTCCTGACAATCGAACAGCGCTTTGCGCCCCTCGACCGCATCCACCACGTCAAGGACGCTGATTTCCTCGGGCGCGCGGGCGAGGCGGTATCCGCCGCGAATGCCGCCGCTTGCTTCGACGATGCCGGCCTTTTCCAGCTTCGGGAATATCTTCGCGACGAACGCGGTTGGAACGCCTTGAATTTCCGCCAGGTCGCGGCTGCTGGGCCGATGTTCGAGAGGAGCGACGAGCCAGAGAAGGCAGTGCAAGGCGTATTCGACGCCGGTTCCGATGTATGCCATAGCACGAAGTGCCTCAACAGTCTATAACGCAGACTATATCGGGTCGTATTATGGATTGCAAGCGAGCGCGGTGCGGGGCCACGCGTGGAGCGGGCCTCTTTACGCGCTCGCGCTCCGCACGGAAGTGGACGTCAATGGGCCGAAACCTGCCAGATTCGATCGCGGAAAAGACACGCATCTGGCGTCGCCTCGCTCGATTCGACCCATATCTAGGCCTGCCGGTCTGACGCGGCGATCGGCCTGGATTCGATCGCGATTAGAGAAGATGGTCCAGAAGATCCGGTCCAAACACTTCGCGATGGATTTTGTCGGCCGGCACGCCTTGCGCCAATAGTGAAGCCCTTTGAGCCTGCATGAAAGGCAACGGTCCACACAGGTAGAAGGTCGCATTGGCGAGATCGGGATCTTCGGCAACCAGCTCGCCTGCTTCCATGCGTCCCGATCTTGTCGGCGCGTTCGCGAGCCCGGTCGCCTCACCGGACTCCACGTAAAAATGAAGCTTCAGGTGCGCAAGCGTGCGTCCGGCCGCCTCGATGTCATCGAGGTGTGCCAGGTAGGCGCGGCTTCTTGCCGCATGGGCAAATACCACCTTGCGATGGGTTCCCTGGTTCGCCAGCGCGTTGAGTACCGACACCATCGGCGTAATGCCGACACCGGCCGAGAGCAGGGCAATGGGGCCTTCGCCGTTGAGCGCAGGGGCGAAATCGCCGAAGGGCTGGCTGACCGCGAGCGTGTCGCCCGCCTGGATGTTGTCGTGAATCCAGTTCGATACCGCGCCAACGGGATTGGCGTTCACCCCCCTCTCGCGCCGTACCGAGATTCGCCATGCCATGCCATTGGGCGCATCCGAGAGGCTGTATTGACGCTGCTGGTAGACGCCGGGCCGCAATTCCACCACGACCGTTACATACTGCCCCGGGTGAAAACTCGCCGGCTGCTCGCCGGATTCCGGCACGAGCGTCAGGCTGACGATGTCTTCGGCCTGCATGACGCGCTCGGTCACTCGCATGATGTTGCGGTGGCCGGGAGCAACGCCGGAGCGCTCGTAGAGCCGGCTTTCCGCCGCGATGAGTTCTCCAGCGATCAGCCAGTAGGCTTCGTCCCAGGCTCCCAGCAACTCGGGCGTTGCGGCATCGCCCAGCGTCGTGGCAATGGCACCGAGCAGGTGTTTTCCTACGATCGGATAGTGCGCGGAGGTCAAGCCCACGGAGGCGTGCTTATGTGCAATTCGTCCGAGGACAGGGGCGAGCGCATCGCTATTGTTGTAGTTTGCGGCATAGGCGAATACCGCGGATGCCAGGGACTGCTGCTGGGAGCCATTGGCCTGGTTGCCCATGTTGAACAGGTTGGTGAGCGACGGATGTTCCTCGAACATGGTTCGATAGAAGAGCTGGGTAATCGCTACGCCATGCTCTCTGAGCACAGGAACGCTTGCATCGATATAGGGCCTTGAATTCTCGGACAGCATGCGAATCTCCAGAAAGACATATTGAAAATGCATCAAATAAGGCAGAGAAGAACCGCGTCCCTGATCTGCTGGCTACTTGATACCGGTAAAATTCTATAAAACATGCATCAGAGATGCAACTTATTGTGTGTACATCCGGAATCTTGTCCCATAAAAAAGACGCATTCTTGGTACATGTTAAGATGCCGGCTTTCTACCAGGGGCGAGACGTCTCCCCTTGTAGCGCGAGTGCAAGCGCGTTCTTCGAGTGGATCCCATGAAGCTCACCGACTATACCGACTACAGTCTTCGCGTCTTGATCTACGTGGCCGTTCATCCCGATGAACCGGTCACGATCCAGCAGATCTCAGATGCTTTCAGCATTCCCAAGAACCACCTGGTGAAGATCGTCCAGAACCTGGGGCAGAAGGGATATTTGCTGACCATGCGGGGGCGCTCCGGCGGCATTCGACTTGGCCGTCCCGCCGTGGACATCAATCTGAAGGAGGTGGTGTGCGCCACCGAGCCGGATTTCGGCATGGTGGAGTGCTTCCGCGACGGCAATCGCTGCGTCATCACGCGAGTTTGCGGGCTGCGTGGTGTTCTGCATCGAGCCCTGCAGGCCTATCTGGACGTGCTCGACGGATATTCGCTGCAGGACCTCGTAGAGAAGCCCACGGCGATCAATCGCACGCTGTCTTTGGGGATACCGGTCGAGGACATTCGGCTGGCCAGCCGCAAGCCTCGATAAGTCTCGCGGCGGCTCATCTGGAGCGTCGTTTTGCCGCAGTCTACCGGTCGTCGCGCAGGCGATAGCCCTGCGTGACACTTCGAGCGAGGCGATGTTAAGTGGTGTTAAGCGGCGCCAGGTAGCGTTAACGCTGGCAACGCCGGCGGGCAACGCTGCCACACTGATTCAAGCCTGCTTGCGTGCTCTTGCGCGCGCAGACGCCGGCTTGTCATCAAGCCGATTAGCCGTGCGATCCGACAGCCATTTGACGACCTGAACCCCGTAGGCCGGGGGAGACTTGTCGGCGACGCGTCGAGCGAGGTCATCCAGTGTGTGCTGCTTCAATTCGCTGCGCATGGCTTTTTCCGCCGCCTGCATGACCGCGTGGACCGAGCAAACGCCTCGCGTTGCCCAACCGGGAGCCGCATGGTCGAAGATTGCGCAGCGGCTGCGGATTTCGCGGCATTCGAACAACGACTTGCCGCCATCGATGGCATCGAGCACGTCGAGCACGGTGATACGATTGGCCGACCGCGCCAGCTTGAACCCGCCTTTGACGCCTTCCGTGGCCACGACCAGCCCGGCCTTGGCGAGCCTGGTGAACAGCTTCGCCACAAACTCGCCAGGCAGGCCCTGAAGCTCGGCCAGATCGCGCACGCTGGCTTCTTCCGCGGCGCCGTGAGGGCGGGTCAGGTACAGCAGGCAGTGCAAACCGTACTCGACGCCCGTGCTGATGTGAGACATGATAACTAAGATAATTTTGATCGTAGTTATGAGGGTACACAACTTTGGCTTTGCCCGCAACCACTACACCATCATCGTATCCTGACGATTTTATAACTGCGACTTACATGATCGTAGTTATGGGATATACTTCCCGCGTAGCTCCTCTCGTCGATGTCCAGTTAAACAGGATGACGAAGTGCATTTGCGATTTCGCAGACCGGCTTAATTCTTGCCGTATGCGCCGCAAAGCGATAACCAGGAAGAGTCATGGATCTGCTGCGCAACATAAAAATTTTCAAGCGGGTGGCGGAAGCCTCGAGCTTCACCGCCGCCGCACGGCAACTGGAGATCACCACCGCCCAGGCATCGCGCGCCATTTCGGAGCTGGAGGTACACCTGCGCACACGGCTGTTACACCGCACGACGCGTCGCGTTGCGATGACGGAGGCCGGCAACCAGTATTTACAGCGCTGCGACGAGATCTGCTCGCTGATCGATCTTTCGGAGGACGAGGTACGTTCCACGCAGTCGTTGCCGGCGGGCGTGCTGCGCATTCATGCGCCGTTGAGCTTTGGTCAGACTTATGTGGTCCCGGCGTTGGTTCGCTACCTGGAGGCTTATCCCGATGTACGCGCCGATCTGACGCTTTCTCAGGAGACGCCGGATCTGATCGACGAGGGCTTCGACGTGACCTTGCGGATCACCAGCACGCAATTGCCCGATTCGGCGCTCGTCTCCACGCGCATCTGTACGATGCCGAGCGTGCTGTGTGCTTCGCCGGCCTATGTCGAGCGCGAGGGTACGCCCGAGAAGGTGGACGATCTGGCCGCTCATGCCTGTCTGCAACTGGTTACGCCGTATTTGCCGGTCAGCCGCTGGCACTTCGTCGGTCCCGACGGCGCGACGGAAATCGATCTGCCGCCGGGGCGATTGCGCCTGAACTCTCCCGAAGCGCTGGCGAGCGCGCTTGCGTACGGCGCGGGCATCGGACCGCTGCCGATGCCGTCCGCCGTGCCGTTGCTGACGAGCGGCAAACTGGTGCGCGTGCTGCCCGAATTCGAACTGCAGAGCATGACCATCTACGCGATGTACGCATCGCGCAAGTACCTGGACGCGAAGATCAAGGCATGGGTGGAATGCCTGCGTGCGTATGTGGCGCAGGAGATTGGCGCAGGTCGTATCTAGAAGCGGGGGCGAACGCTTCAGTCGTCCGCGAGCGGGGCCGGAATGTACCTGGCGCGCGGGCGCAGCATGAAGGCCTGAGCGCGTTGCTCGACCACATGGGCGCCCCAGCCGGCCGTGCGCGCGAGAATCCAGAGTGCCGCGGCGCTGCCGCGCGGCATATCCAGCGCGCGGGCGAGCGTGACGAGCGCAAGAGCGAGGCCCGGCGTCATGTCCGCCTCGGCTCTCACGCGCTCGACGAACCTGAGCATGTTCGCGACGTCCGGACGATCGGCGCCGCAGCGCGCGGCGAGAGAAAGGATCAGCGCCGCGCGAGGGTCCCCGTGAGGGTACAGCGGATGATTGAAACCGAACAGCGCGACGCCATGATTGCGCACGAGTTCGAGCTTCGCCTCCAGCGCGCTTTCGGTACACGTTTCGAAGAGTTGTGTCTCGACACGCGCCGTTCCCGCACCCGTCGCGTAGCCGACGTGCGCACCGATTGCCGAGGCGATGCAGTTGTAGAGGCTCGCGTCGCTGGAAGCGGCCACGCGCGCGGCGAACGTTGCCGGCGCGAGTTCGTGATCGGCGAGTACGACCAGGGTGGCGTCGACGGCCGCGACGGCCTGCGGCGTCAGCGCTGCGCCGCTCGCGCGCAGCGCGTGCGCGGCGAGACGCTCGCCCGGATTGCGCGCGGCATGGCTGCCTTCCGGTGACAGATAGCCGAAACATCCCGCGAAGGTTTCCAGCATCGTCCTCAATGCGGGCATCGCGGCGCCGTGTGCTATTTCGTGCTGGTCGCGTCCCCGCGTACTGAGCGCGATCGCGAGCATCGCCATGAAGTGGCCGATGTCGGCAGGAGTCATCGTGCGGGAATGAGCGTGCAGTAAGGTTGCCACATCGGCGGGCATATCGACGGCGGGCCAGTCGGCCTCGGCTTCCTGCCAGTTGCCGGTCACGAGAAAGTGCGCGACGACTTCGAACGCATGCCCGCCCATGGCGAGATCGATGGCCGGACGATTGCGGTAAACGGGGCCGCGCTCCTCGATGCTGGTGATGGACGACATCACCACCGGTTCGCCCCAGCGCATCGACGTCGCGGCCGTGACGGTGCGAGGCAGGCGTCCACGGCCGCGTGCCGCGAAGCGTTCGACGTCTTCCCGCGCATAGAGATGCCGGTTCGTGCCTTCCGCGGGGGTGCTGCGAATCAGGCCACGGCTCACATAGGTGTAGAGCGTCGCGGTTTTTACGCCTAGCGTCGCGAGTGCCTCCTCCCGGGTCAGGAAATCCTTCTTCGGTTTCATGGTCGATTTTCAGAATCAATCTTGATCGACTTTCGGCGAGTTCCTAGTATCACTGCCGAGATCGATTGATCGAGTATAGCTGCGAACCCAGGCGGGGCGAAGGCAGCCCGGTAATGGACGAGTCGCAGCGAAAAGAACCCCATTGAAGAGGAGATCGCAATGAGCGACGCCGCGCGCGAAGTTCCCAGTCCAACCGTGGCCGCGGAAAGCGGGCCGATAACATGGCACGTCGATGACCGGCCATGGGTTCCGTTGACCGGTCTGTTCATCAACCGGTCCGGCTACAAGACCCTCACCGATGCCGCCTATACCGGCAACGCCTACAGCATCGAACTGACATCGGTCGGACCAGGCGGTTCTTCGCCCACGCACGTCGAGCCGCACGCGCATCTGTTCTACGTGCTGTCCGGCCGCGGCGAGGTGACGGTCGGCGACGAAGTCAAGGACGTGAAGGCCGGATCGGTCAGCCCGATTTCGGCCGGCGTGCCGCATTCGTTCCGCAATCTCGGTGAAGATGCGCTCGAGATGCTGGTCGTCTACCATCCGCCGCGCGTGCGCAAGCCGGTGGCAAGCGATCGGCTCAATGCGACGGTGTGCGCGATCCATCGCGAGGCCAGGGGCATCGTCAGTATCGAATTGACGCCCCAGGCAAACGAGGCGTTTCCGCCGTTCGACGCGGGTTCGCATATCGATCTGCATTTGCCCGACGGCATGGTACGCAGCTATTCGCTTTGCAATGCGCCGGGCGAGACGGGGCGTTACGTGGTGGGCGTTTATCGCGTGCCGGAGAGCCGGGGCGGCTCGCGCTACATTCACGACGGCCTGCGCGTGGGCTCGACCATCGAAATTTCGAAGCCGCGCAATAACTTTCCGTTGCACGAAGACGCCGCGCATAGCGTGCTGATCGCAGGCGGTATCGGCATTACGCCGATTCTCGGCATGGTCCGTCGCCTGATGGCTTTGGGGCGCCCGGTCGAACTGCTGTATTGCGCGCGTTCGCGTAGCGATGCGGCATTCGTCAAGCAGATCGAAGCATTCGGTTTGCCGGTGACGTGGCATTTCAATGACGAGCACGGGGATCGGGTGGATCTGCGGCACTTTCTGGCAAGCCGTCCGGCGGATGCGCATTTCTATGCATGCGGTCCGGCGTCGATGCTCGACGACTTCGAGCGGCTCTGTGCCGAACTGGGGCGGGAGCATGCGCATGTGGAGCGCTTTGTTGCACGCGATCTGCCGGCCACGCAGCAGTCGAGCTATGAAGTCGAACTGCGGCGCACCGGGCGCAAGCTCGCGGTGACGCCCGCGAAGTCGCTATTGCAGACGCTGCTCGACGAGGGCATCGAGGTCGCGCATGGCTGCACGCAAGGGCTTTGCGGCGCATGCAAGACGCGCGTGCTCGAAGGAGAGCCCGATCATCGCGATTCGGTGCTGACGTCTGCTGAACGCGCGAGCCATGCCGTGATGACAGTCTGCGTGTCGGGCTGCAAATCGGGGACGCTCGTACTCGACCTGTAGTTCGCAGGGGTAAGGGCATGCACTGCTCCGCTAGAAGCACTTGCAAAGAGTAACAAGGATAATTATAGTCCGTGTTACATTGGGTACGCGAAATTCCGCGTCCCATCAACTTTGGTTTATCGATTCACTGGAGAGTGCGTCATGAAAATCCTGCACATCGATTGCAGCCCGAGGGAAGACTCGCATAGCCGGAAACTTTCGGCTGCCATCGTCGCGCGACTTCTCTCCGTGGATTCCGCCGTGTCCGTCGTGCGCCGCGATCTGGGCCGCCATCCCATCCCTCATACGGAGGCCGGCTATGCCACGGTGCTGTCTTCGCCGGGAGCATTGGCTTCCGCGCAGGCGGACGCGGCCACGCATCTGTCGGAGCAGTTGATCGGAGAGATCGAGGCTGCGGATATTCTGGTCGTGGGTACGCCGATGAACAATTTCACGGTGCCTTCCGTACTCAAGGCCTGGATCGATCAGATTCTCCGGATGGGCCGCACGATCGGCGTCGCGCCGACAGGGGAAAAGATCGGTCTGCTGCAGGACAAGCCGGTTTATATCGGCATTGCTTCCGGCGGAGTTTTCACGGGCGCTCGCGCGAAACAGCCGGACTTTCTGACGCCTTATCTGACGGCTGCATTCGGCTGTGTGGGATTGAACTCACTGCAGTTTTTCGCCTTGCAGGCCACCGCGTTTCTCGACAACGATCAACTGGCCGCGGAGCGTGATGCCCTGATCGCCACCATGGATACGGCAGGAATCGGCGCCGTGCGGCTGGAACGGCGCGACGGCCAACCGGGCTGATGGCTTTAACTCATGAAACAACGTTCACTCCAGGATGACACCATGCTCGTCAGAGAAGAGAATGCAATAGAGAGCGCTGGGCGCCTGGCGGTGCAAAGCATCGACCCGGCCGTATTCATCGCGCCATTGGCCGCGGCAGCCTATCCCTTCCTGCTGATGCTTTTTCATGTACTGGTCGGGTCTCCCGGGACGACGCCGACCGTCGTCGATATCGCCGCTGCGGCGTTCGTGCTGGTGTTCTCCTTTGCCGCGCCCATGCTCGGGATCGCAGTCGCATGCCGGCCGCACATTCATACCGGTTTTCGTCGTCTTGCCTACTTCAGCGTAGTCGCACCGACCTTGTATGTCTTTCTCGGCGTCGTGCAGACTTTGCTAAGCAGTCCCATTCCGGATCCCTGGGTCTGGTGTGTCATCTGGATCGCAGCTGTGGTGGGCGCGCTCCGTCATACCGGCGACGAAACGCGCCGCACCGTGGCGCCGGGTCTTGGAAAGTGGCGGGTCGCTCACGGCGTAAGCGCTGTGATCCTCTGCTTTTATGTGCTTTTCCACCTGGGGAATCATCTGACAGGGTTGATCGGCCCGAGCGCGCATGCCGCGGTCATGGATGTCGGCCGGTCTGTCTATCGGGACAGATTCGTCGAGCCGGTGCTGGTTGCCGCCTTCCTGTTCCAGATCGTCAGTGGTCTCTATCTGAGCTGGCGCTGGAGCGAAACACGGCATGATTTCTTCCGTACTTTCCAGATCGCCTCAGGTGCGTATCTTTCCCTGTTCATCCTGGGGCATATGAACTCGGTTTTCATCTACGCGCGTTGGTATCTGCACATTCCGACCGACTGGAACTTCGCGACCGGCGCGCCGACGGGTCTTATTCATGACCCATGGAACATTCGCCTGCTGCCGCACTATGCACTCGGCGTGTTCTTCGTATTGGGCCACCTCGTTGCAGGTTTCAGAGTCGTACTCAATGCCCATGGCATGGACCGACGCATCGTAAACCGGGCCTGGTTTGCCGGTGTGGCCGTGAGTGCCGTTATTGCGGCAGCCATTATCGCCGGCATGTGCGGTGTCAGGATCTAACGTACGGTAGTAGGGGCGAGGCGTGGCTCACACGACCTCGATATCGAGGCATGACGCCATGTTCTGGCGTCCTGCCTCAATGAATCACGGCTAAACGAAGCGCGAACACGGCCGGCAACATCGGCCGGGACGCTTGAATCGGTAAACGGGCTCGGTGGAAAAACACCTTGTCCGTTTTAGTGTTAATCGGGGCCGTACTCCATGAAAGGCCTGAACAGCGGGGATCTCACTCGATCCAGTTAAAACGCTGCTAGCTGCAATTCATATTTTGCGCTTCAACCCCAGGTGATTGGTCCACATAATCTGCGCACTGATATTCGCATAACGAGCGAATGCAGTTATTCAGAGGAAAGACCATGGGTTCCACAATCACCGAAAAAATCATGGCCCGTGCAGCGGGCCTGGATTCGGTTGCGCCGGGCGATGAAGTGATGGTCAAGCCGGACTTCGTGCTGGCATACGACTTCCCCGGCTACACGAATGTGTACTTCAGCCAGCTGAAGAAAGACCTCGGCATCGAGCGGATCGCCGAGCCCGACCGGTTCGGGCTTTTCATCGATCACATGGTTCCCGCGATCTCGGCCGACGAAGAGGTCTTTCATGGCGAGACCCGGCAGTGGGCATCGGAGAACCGTGTTGCGCTTTTCGAGCGAAAGGGCATCGGGCACCAGGTTGCCGCCGAGGCGGGTTATGCCGTTCCCGGCGCGCTGGTCGTCCATTTCGATCCGCATATCAGCCAGTTGGGGACGTTCGGGACCCTCGCGCTCGGCATTCACCGGAACATGCTCGAAGCCTATTCGCGCGAGCGCATTGCGCTGCGCGTGCCGCATACCGTTCGCATCGACCTCAAAGGCAAGCTCAATGCGGGCGTGATGGCGCGAGACGTGTTGCATCACATCGTGAGGCAAATCGGCTCGGGCGGCTGCCGTTTCAAGGTCATGGAATTCGCGGGAGTGGGGCTCGACGCCTTTTCGATCGAGGGGTTGCAGACGCTGACCGGGCTTGCGATGTTCACCGGCGCCATTTCCGCCATCGTGAATCCGGACAAGGAGCGCCTGCGCGTTGCCCTGCCGAGGGCAAGGAAGACCATCGAGCCGCTCTACAGCGATCCCGACGCGCATTACTCCGCGATTCACGAAATCGATTTGAGTGCGATCGAGCCCATTGTCGTCGTGCCGCCCAGCCCCGCGAACACACGCGACCTGCGGGATTTCATCGGCTTGCCCGTGCAGGCCGGATATCTGGGGTCGTGTGCATCGGGACGCCTGGAGGATCTGAGGGCGGCAGCGGCTGTTCTGCGTGGCCAGACAGTCGCCGACGGATTCAACCTCAACATCGTGCCGACGTCCCGGCAGATCATGCTCGATGCCGCGCGCGAAGGGATTCTCGCGGCGCTCGTCGAAGCCGGCGCCTTTGTCTCGTCGCCCAGTTGCGACTACTGCTACGGACGCATGGGAACACTATCCGCGGGACAACGCGCCGTTTCCACGGGCACGCTCAATGTTCCGGGACGCATGGGCAGCGCCGACGCGGAAATCTTTCTCTGCAACGCTGGCGCTGTCGCGGCCGCGGCGATCGAAGGCTGTATTGCCGACCCGCGCGAATACCTGTGAGAACGAACATGAGCCTGAAAAATCTTCGCGGGCGTATTGCATTCGTGTTTCCCGACGATGACTACGACGTCGACCAGATTGTCGGCGTCAAGAATATCCGCATACAGGACGCCGGAGAATTGCGGCGCATCGTGATGAAATCGATCGACCCCGATTTCGTCTCGACCGTTCAGCCGGGCGATATCCTGATCGGCGGCCACAATTTCGGCTATGGTCATCCTCACTATCCCCCGATGACCGCAATGCGCGATCTGGGCATTTCCTGCGTCATCGCGGAGTCGTTTTCGCCGGGCTACTGGTGGGGCGAAATGGCGGAAGGATTTCCGCAGATTACCTGCCCAGGCATTCTCGAATTCGCGCAGCGGTGGGATCAGCTCGAAGTGGTCTGGAGCGAAAACATCGTCAGAAACAGAACCTCGGAGCGCTCGCTGCCGTTTGAACCGTTCGGCGCTTCCGAGCTTCAGATCATCGGCGAGGGCGGTCTTGTCAAATATCTCCAGTCTTTATCTTCCAGCCGCCCGTGATAGGCGCTCAAGCAATGACAACACTCCTACCCATTCGACAATCCGGTGAAGTATCGACTGTCCTCAGAGGCGCGGCGAACGAAACCCGTGCCCTCGTCATTCCCGGTGCGTACGACGCGTTTAGCGCGAAGCTCGTCGAGAGCGCGGGATTTGGCGCCGTCTATGTCGGCAGCTATGCGACTGCGGCCGCCGCCTACGGCATGCCCGACGTCGGCAGCCTGACGCTGGACCAGCTCGTCGACCATGCGCGAAAAGTCGTCTCGGCGGTTTCGGTGCCGGTGATCGCCGACGCCGAAGGCGGTTTCTTCGAGCCCGGCAATATCTGGCGCACGGTACGCGAATTCGAGCAGGCTGGTGTCGCGGCCATTCATATCGAAGACCACGCCGGCGGCAAACACACCCATTTGCCGCAACGTCTGATTCCGCTCGAGCAGATGCTCGCGCGACTGCGCGCGGCGCTCGACGCGCGCAGTTCCGCGGACTTCATCATCATGGCAAGAACCGATGCGATGTGGGCGCTGCAAGACGAGAACGAAGCGATTCGCCGTATCAGGGCCTTCGCGGAGATCGGCATCGAGTACATTTTCGCCAATGGCGCGACGCCGGAAACGTTGCGGCGAATTCGCAGGATGGTGCCCGCGAAATACGTCACCATCGGTCATCCCTCGGTGACCGATCGCAGCCAATGGGACGGCGCCGCGGATATCGTCCTCGATTACGGATTCTGCCTGCAAGCCGTGGCGAAATCGCTGGGGGCGGCGCTGGCAACCTATCGAAGCTCGTCGGATACGAGCCGCACCGACGCTTATATCGAACCTGCCGATGTGTTCGAAGCACGTCTCGGCTACGGCGCGTTTACGGAGCGGGCGAATCGCTATATCTGATCCGCCCACTCACCGGATCGCGCGTATGCCGCGCGCGATCCGGCTTCTCCCTGGCCGACCTCAGCGCCGGATAACCGCGAAAACCATCCGGCCAGCGCGGAGGTTGCGCAATCCAATGATCAGGATGTCATACGAATGAGAACCGAACCGGCTCAATTACTCGCCGACCATTTTGCCTTCCTCGAAGGTCCACGCTGGTACGGCGGCCATCTCTGGGTTTCCGATATCGCGGACATGAAGCTTTATCGCGTTACCGTTGAGGGCGATCGCGAGGTCGTCTGCGAGGTTCCGCATCGCCCGTCGGGGCTCGGCTTTCTGCCGGACGGCACGCCGGTCGTCGTGTCGATGGTCGACCGGAAACTGATGCGTATCGTCGACGGCAAGCTGGTGCTGCACGCCGATTTGTCCGCACTCGCGCCCGCCGATCTGAACGATCTGGTCGTAGACGGGCAGGGGCGAGTCTATGTCGGAAACTTTGGCTACGATCTCTTTGGCGGTGCCGGCAAAGCGCCTGCCGATCTCTACGTCGTGGAACCGGACGGCTCGGCGCGCGTCGCCGCAAGCGGATTGGATTTTCCTAACGGCGTGGTACTGAAGGACGGTGGGCGGACACTCGTGGTTGCGGAGTCATGGTCGAATCGCCTCACCAGCTTCGAGCGGGATGACAAGGGCAATCTTTCGGGGCGCCGCATCTATGCGGACCTGAATGAGCATCAACCCGATGGCATCTGCGTCGATCGCGAAGGCGGCGTATGGGTGCCGTGCTTCAATACCGGGGAGGTGCTCCGTGTTCTGGACGGCGGTGTCGTCACGGACAGGATTTCGCTGGGAGACCGGCGCGCCGTGGCTTGCCAACTCGGCGGCCATGACGGGCGGACGCTGTTTTGTTGCACGTTCGACGGTCCGCCGGAAGATCTGATGAGCCGAAAGCGGCTGGCCGCGATATATACATTGCGTGTTGCGATTCCAGGCGATGGATGCAACGTTGCGTGATGTTGCCGCGCGCTTCATCGGGCGCGGATTCATCGTGTGCGGATACGGCGTGTCAGCGCGCCTCGGCGCGGGAGAACCGGCCGGCTCTCCCGCCGTGTCCTTTCGTGCGTTACGCGGACGCCACTCGCGCAACGGCCCTGAGCAATGGCGCAGGCGTTGCCGGCAGCGCAGCGATCTTTGGCGAAGCCTGGTCCTGAGTGTCCGTTAACGCATCGAGTTCGCGCTGCATCTGTGTCAGCCCTTCCTGAATCGTCGTTCGAAGATGCTCGATCAGGGTGCGAACCTTGGCGTCCGGGTAACGTCCCGGAGCGTATATCGCGTACACGTTAAACGGGCGAAGCCGATATTGCGGCAGCACCCTCACGAGCGCGCCACTGCGCAGATCGTCGAACACGCTGTAGACCGCGAGCGCACCGATACCGGTGCCCATACGCAACGCATGAGCGAGCGCATCGGGCGTATTCACCTGGAACGGCGACGCGTTCACGGGCACCGTCATGGCGCCATTCGCATTTTCGAGGTGCCATTCGTTGGCCGGCCCAATAGGACTCGCAAACCGCAGCAGTGTGTGGTTTGCAAGATCGGCCGGCTCGCCGGGTTCGCCATGCGCGGAAAGATACGCCGGCGAGGCGACGAGCACGGAATGCGTCGTTCCGAGAATGCGGGCGACATAGCCGGAATCCGCGAGTTGCGACGCGCATATCAGCGATACGTCGTAGCCGTCTTCGACAAGGTTCGGCACATCCTGCTCGACGCCGAGTTCGACCGTTACGTCGGGATGATCGGCCTGATAGGCGAGCAGCGATGCCGTGACGAAACGCTGGGCGAGCCCGGGTGACGAATGCACGCGCAGATGGCCCGAGAGCGTGGTCACCATGCTGCGTGCCTCGGCGTGTGCGAGATCGACATCGGCAAGGATGGCCTTGACGCGCTCGTAATAGCGCGCTCCCGCTTCGGTCAGCGAGAGATGGCGGGTGCTGCGGCGGAGCAGCGTGGCCTGCAACTGCTTCTCCAGCGACGAAACAGCGCGCGAGATCTGGGCCGTGGTCGTATCGTTTTCATGCGCGACGGCAGTGAAGGTGCCGGCTTCGACGACGCGAACGAACATGCGCATGCTTTGAATGGTGTCCATGACAGACGTTCCTGCTAAAGCGCCGAAGCGAATCCGGCATGGACGTATAGTGCTCATTTTTGACGTTTATGTCAAGAATGAGCATTGCTGCCGTTGAGCGACGCTGTGCTCGATTACCGGCATCGGATGAAAGGGTGAGTATCCGTCGTGCCGCTTAAACAGCGGAATACTGCTGCCTACACTGGGAACCACGACGAAGCACAGCCAAGTCGTCAGCTATATCACCCTTTCCAATGAGGTATCGATCATGAAACGCAGACTCGTTTTTTCCCTTCTTGCACTCTCGTTTGTTCCGGCGCTGACATTTGCCCAATCCGGGCATTCCGTCACTCGCGCCGAGGTTCGCAGCGAACTGGCCCAGCTTCGGCAGGCCGGATACGACGGCGATACCGACGCGTCTTACCCGACAAAACTTCTGGAAGCGCAGAGCCGGATCGCCAGCGGCCACGTCGGGACGTCGGCGACGGACGTAGGCGGCCGTGTTAGTGGATCGTCGCAGTCCGGCGTAGCCGTGCGGGGCAATACAGGCGAAATCCCCGGTCTGCGGTCGATCTATTCCGGCAATTGAAGTTCAGGGCGAACTTTTCAGTGCCGAGATCCGCAGAGTGGACATCGGTGCGATCCATCACGCGCACGGAACCGATGGACCGCCCGCACGCTTCGGATTCCGTAGCGTATTCGTTTTCTCTATGGCAGGCACCTCACGCCCCTCGCTATAGGCACAGGCAGCTGTACCTATAGCGAGGGGCGTGACGACAGTCCGTTTGAGACCACGGAATAGCCGGTTATATTTTTTCCAGCGTAGGATACAGCTCGATATTTTCCTTCTGAATCCGCTCGTGAAGCGCCTTGAATACCAGGTTCGCTTCGGACAGGAAGCCGTCGGCGTCGTCGGCGATGCGTCGAGCGGACAGCCATTTGCCGGCAAACTTCATGTAGGCCGCGCTCAGATCCCCCATTTCCGCCTGGTAGCGATGGCCCAATACCGCATGCGACCGGTCGGACGATTTCTGCAAGGCCGGATACAGCACCGCGTCCTCGACCGACAAATGCAGCTTGATGGTGGCGCTCATGGAGACAATCTGCCTTGCGATCTCCGCGGCGTGTTCCGCAACGCCGGCTTGACTGAAGCTGCGCAATTGCGTCACGGTACTCATGATCTCAATGTGCTGTTGTTTGAACTTGTCGATATTCATGTCACTTTCTCTTTGGCCATTTGATTTTCTATTTGCTGTGTTCCCCATGCGAGGAAAATCGAAACGATATCAATCGGGCCGTGCAGCAGACAGGTGCAAGAAATGAGCATCGAATCAGGACATCTGCAACATGCGCATGAGATCGGGTTGGGTCAAAGGAACGAATAGCGTTTATCGATTGGCGTTTCGCCATTCACGATATCGGGCGGCCAATTTTCGTGTGCGAATCCGATCGATAACGAGACTGTAGACGGCCGAATACGAACGCCGGGGACGACGTCCCGCGGCGATGGCATAAAGCCGGCGCTTCACGAGCGCCATGGTCGCGAGCCCGGCCGCTGCCTTGTCTTGCCAGCGGACCGCAACGAGCGGCGCATCGACCGGCTGACCGTCATGCCAGCGTTGCGGCAGGTCCGGCACGGATGCAAGCGCGGTGGCCATGCCGACAACCGCGACGCCCGCGTCGAGCACCGATTCCGCGATTGCCTGCCGGCGGATGCCGCCGGTCGTCATGACGGGCATGCAGGCCACGGCGGCGATCTCGCGCGCGAACCTCAGAAAGTAGGCTTCGCGGGCCAGCGTGCGGCCGTCCGCGGTACGTCCCTGCATGGCAGGACTTTCGTAGCTTCCGCCCGAAAGCTCGACCAGGTCGACGGCTTCGTTGTTGAGCCACAGCACGATTTGCCGGGCGTCATCCTCGGAAAATCCACCGCGCTGGAAATCGGCGGAATTGAGTTTGACCGCGACGCCGAATGCCGTGCCGACGCGCTCGCGCACCGCGCGCACGACGGACAGCAGCAGCCGCGCGCGGTTCTCGAGTGAGCCGCCCCATGCGTCGTCGCGTCGATTGGTCAAGGGGGACAGGAATTGCGAGATCAGGTAGCCATGTGCCGCGTGGATTTCGACGCCGTCGAAGCCGGCCGCCTGAGCCGCCGCCGCGGTATCGGCGAAACGCTCGACGACCTCGTGGATTTCGCCGGCAGTCATGGCACGCGGCCGAGCAAAAAGCTTGCTGTGGCGCCCGAGGTCGAGTGCGATCGCGGATGGCGCCCAGGCGTCATGCCCCAGCGCCGCGATGACCTGGCGGCCGGGGTGATTGATCTGCATCCATGTGCGCGCGCCGTGCCGCCGCGCTGCTTCGGCCCAGCGCCTGAACGGTTCGAGAGGCGTGCCGCGCTCCAGCACGACACCGCCGGGACCGGTCAGGGCGCGCCGGTCGATCATCACGTTGCCGGTAATCAGCAGGCCGGCGCCGCCCGCTCCCCACGCGGCGTAGAGACGCCAGAGCGCGGGCCCCGGCAGTTGTCCGGCGTCGGCCAGATTCTCTTCCATCGCGGCTTTCGCGATGCGGTTCGGCAGGGTATGACCGTTGGGGAGAGGAAGCGGAGCGAACAGTGGCGATACCATCGGGCGGTCTTTTCGTCTTGGAAACGGCGCTTATACTAGGTTTCAAGTTCACTTGAAGGTCAAGTCAGATGAAGATTGGAGAACTGGCCGCGCGCACCGGCATGGCCGCTTCGGCAATCCGTTTCTACGAACAGCGCGGCTTGTTGCCTGTGGCCACGCGCGGGGCGAACGGTTACCGGATCTACGACGAATCGGCGGAAGAGCGGCTCAAGCAGATTCAGCTGGCGCAAAAGCTCGGCTTTACGCTGGACGAAATGCAGACGGCGATCAAGGAAATGGGGGATTTTTCGCAGGACGGGCTGCTCGGACGGATCGATCGGAGGCTAGGCGAAATCGATGCGCTGCGCACGCGGCTCGACGAGCAGCGCCGTGTACTGCTCGGGGTGCGCGACGCGCTTCAGGCCGAGTGGGCGGCGGGGCGTTGCTTCAAGGTGGATCGGTTCGAGGAGCGGCAGGGCGTGGCGCGCCACGCCGATGCCGCGCTGCCGCGCAGAGGGGCGAAGCTCCGCTGAGCGGGTCCGGGCCGGAGCCGGGGCGATCTCCGTTGCGATTGGCCGACACGGCCACGTCTGTCCGACGCGTAAAATGGCGGGCTATCGCAAGCGAGCACAGGCACGCGCCGCCGGACCACGTCGCCGGGCGGTCGCGCCTGCCTTCGCCGGTTTGAACAGGAACGCACGCGGATGTCGTCAGTTTTCTTCGATCGGGAAAGCATTACGGAATGGCTCGGTGACTGGACGGTCGCGAAGGCGCGCTCGGTAGGCGCGGTCAGCAACGTGACGTGGCAGGGCGCGACGCTGAGCGGCGACGTGCAGGGCTCGCGGCCGCGGCCGTACCGGACGCGCGTGCGTTTTCGCACCGACGGCGGTTCGCCGTGGGCGCAAAGCGACTGCACGTGCCCGGTCGGCCGCGATTGCAAGCACGTCGCGGCGCTGCTGCTCGCGGAACTCGACTATCACGACGAGATGGATCACATCACGCAGGTGGAAGAAGAGAGCGGCGAGCGCAGGGCGGATGCTTCCGTCGCGGAGCCGACGATCGTCGCGCCCGGCGAGCCGTCGTCGAGCGTGCGTCCGGAACTCGTGAGCTGGCTTGAACGTTTTCGCGCCCGCTCGCAGGCGGCCGATGCCGCCGCGAAGAAAGCCGAGGTGCGCAAGGCGGGCGCCGCCCGCTCCGAAACGCTGGTCTACCGGCTCAACTGGTCGCGTTTTCAGATGCGCCACGAAGTCGTGCTGCACCGCGCCCGCTGCGCGGCCGACGGCACGATCGTCGAAATCGGCGAGACCTGGGACGACGTCGAGGCCGCGCTTCTGAAGCAGCCTCGCTTCGTGTCCGACGAAGACCTGTCGATCCTGCGCGGCCTGTGGCTTGGCCGCTCGCGCGAGGATTTCGGCCAGTTCGTGCTGCGCGGCGCGAGCGGCGCCGAGACCTTGCAGAAGCTGATCCTGACCGGCCGCCTGTTCTTCGACTTCGGAGCCGCACCGGGAGAGGCGGGGCCGAGGCCGCTCGCGCGCGCCGCCGACCGGCCCGGCCGCATCGAATGGGAGCCGCTGGCCGACCGGCGTCTGCGTCCGGTGCTGCGCACCGAGCCGCGCGCGAGCATGGTGCTGCCGACCGAGCCGGTCTGGTACGTCGACGGCGTCGCGCACGAGGCCGGTATCGTGCCGCTCTCGCTGCCGTTCCAGCAGTTGCCCGATTACCTCGCCATGCCGCCGATCTCGCTCGCCGAGGCGCCGCTCGTCGCGTCGGTATTGCGCGAGGTGGCGCCGGAACTGCCGCCGCCGCCCACTCACGAGGCGTCCGCGCTGCGCGTGATCGACGTCGATCCGGTGCCGGTGCTCACGCTCGACAGCCATGAGGCCGCGGGCGCAAAAGCGGCGAAGGCGGCGAAAGCGGCGGGCCCGCGCAAGTCGGCGGCGCTCGAACTGGCCGCCGTGAGCTTCGACTACGACGGCGTCAGCATCAACGCCGACAGCGGCGTGACGCTCGTGCCGCTGCCGGGCGGCGACGTGATCCATATCCGCCGCCGCTACGAGGCCGAGAAAAAGCGCCTGCTCGAACTGCGCAAGACCGGTCTGCAGAAGGTGCCGACGCGCAGCGTCTATGCGTCGCGCCTCTTGCCCGACACGATGCTCGGTCTGCCCGATGCCGATGCATGGTCCGGGTTCGTCAACGAGGCGGTGCCCGAGCTCGTCGCCAAGGGCTGGCGCGTGACGATGGCGCCGGAGTTCCGCTACAACGTGATCGAGATCGACGCGATCGACGGCACCGCGCGCGAGGCCGGCGACGGCTGGTTCGATCTCGAGATGGGCATTCGCGTCGGCGAGCGCAACGTGCGGCTCGAGCCGCTGCTTGCCGACCTGTTCCGGCGCGACCGGCGCTGGCTTGGCGGCGCGCTCGAAACGATCGGCGACAGCGAGCCGATCGAGCTGAAGACCGAGGAAAACAAGCGGCTGCGGCTGCGCGCCGATCGCCTGAAGCCGGTCGTGCGCGTGCTCGTCGATCTGTTCGACTCGCTCGGCGGCGCGCTCGCCGAAGGTGCGCCGCTGCGCGTGGCCGCCGTCGATGCCGGCCGGCTCGCCGCGCTCGACGACACCGGCCGCTGGCAATTCAGCGGCGACGACTCGATCCGCGAACTCGCGCGCCGTCTGCAAGCCGGGCCGGGGCTGCGCGCAGTGCCGGTGCCGCGCGGTCTGAAGGCGGCGTTGCGCGCGTATCAGCAGCAGGGCCTCGACTGGATGCAATTTCTGCGCGAGCAGGATCTCGCGGGCGTGCTCGCCGACGACATGGGCCTCGGCAAAACCGTGCAGACGCTCGCGCATATTCTCGCGGAGAAAGAAGCCGGGCGGCTTGCGCGTCCCGCGCTGATCGTCGTGCCGACCACGCTCGTGCACAACTGGCGCGAGGAAGCGCGCCGCTTCGCGCCGGAGTTGAAGGTGCTCGTGCTCAACGGGCCGCAACGCAAGGAGCGCTTCGAGCAGATCGGCGCACACGAGCTGATCCTGACGACCTATGCGCTGCTGTGGCGCGACCAGAAGGTGCTGGCCGAACACGACTACCACCTGCTGATTCTCGACGAAGCGCAGTACGTGAAGAACGCGTCCACCAAGGCCGCGCAGGCGATTCGCGGGTTGCGCGCGCGGCATCGGCTGTGTCTGACGGGCACGCCGCTCGAAAATCATCTCGGCGAGCTATGGTCGCAGTTCGATTTTCTGCTGCCGGGCTTTCTCGGCACCCAGAAGGACTTCACGCGGCGCTGGCGCAATCCGATCGAGAAGAACGGCGACGACGTGCGCCGCGCGCTGCTCGCGCGCCGCATCCGGCCGTTCATGCTGCGCCGTCGCAAGGACGAAGTCGCGAAGGAGCTGCCGGCCAAGACCACGATCGTGTGCCCGGTCGATCTCGAAGGCGCGCAGCGCGATCTGTACGAGACGGTGCGTATCGCCATGCAGGAAAAGGTGCGCGCGGCGGTCAGCGCACAGGGGCTCGCGCGCAGCCACATCATCGTGCTCGACGCGTTGCTGAAGCTGCGCCAGGTGTGTTGCGATCCGCGGCTGGTCGCCGCAGCCGGCGCGGGCGGCGGCGCTGCCGCGCGTGGCGAGCGCCAGATGCGCTCGGCCAAGCTCGATCTGCTGTTGTCGATGCTGCCCGAGCTGATCGAAGAAGGGCGCCGCGTACTGCTGTTCTCGCAGTTCACCGGCATGCTCGCGCTGATTGCCGCCGCGCTCGACGAAGCCGCGATTCCCTACGTGATGCTGACCGGCACCACGGCCGATCGCGTGACGCCCGTCGAGCGGTTCCAGCAGGGCGACGTGCCGCTGTTCCTGATCAGCCTGAAAGCGGGCGGCGTGGGGCTGAACCTGACCGCCGCCGACACGGTGATCCACTACGACCCGTGGTGGAACCCCGCCGCCGAGAATCAGGCCACCGACCGCGCGCACCGGCTCGGCCAGGACAAGCCGGTGTTCGTCTACAAGCTGATCGCGGCGGGCAGCATCGAGGAAAAGATCGTGGCGTTGCAGGAGCAGAAGGCCGTGCTGGCCGACAGCATCCTCGCGGAAGACGCCGCCGGCACGGCGAAATTCTCCGACGACGACCTCGATGCACTGTTCGCGCCGATGCCGGAGATCGAAGGCGCGAGGTGAGGGAAGCCGA
This sequence comes from Paraburkholderia sp. Ac-20342, assembly GCF_017104985.1. Lineage (NCBI taxonomy): Bacteria > Pseudomonadati > Pseudomonadota > Betaproteobacteria > Burkholderiales > Burkholderiaceae > Paraburkholderia > Paraburkholderia sp. Ac-20342. Next base: position 135,378 of record NZ_JAAGPQ010000005.1, read on the forward strand.
CGGCGTGAGATCGGAACCCCGGAGCGCGAGGACAAGTTGTAACAAAACTCTTACATACGTAAGTTTAATGTAAGTCGATGCGCGAGACGGGGTCTGCTCATATCAATATCGGACGCATGTGGCGCCGACCTTCGGCGCTATTGTGCGAAGTGGCGCCGGTAAGAGTTATCTCGCGAGCGGTTACAAAGGCAGTTCTTTCCTCTTGAGCGCGAATGTCGTCGCGGCTACCGTGGCGTGACTCGTGCGGCTAGACCCCGGCGAGCGTGTGTAGTGTTTGAGGCGGCGTTACCTCGGTGAGGCGACGCCGCTTTTTTTATCGACCGGCCGCCGGCCATCCTGGTCTTTCGCTGCTTCCTGCCCGATCCGAATCAATTCCGATCCCTCGTTCGATCTCGCGCAAGCCAACGGGTATCGGCGTTCTTGCGAGTCGATCGCGGAGGCATTCGGCGACACGAAGTTTCAACGAAATCTGACAATGTTTAAACCATTTATCTTGAGACTATTCCTATACTAGCCAACAAATTGTTAAATCGAAGTTCTTTCACGAACTGGCTGAAAGGGGATTTGCAGACGGGGCCAAACACTTTCCCGGCAACGATAACAGTCTTGAGCACGTGCATTTCCCGGGACTCCGGCATACACCGGCGGTCATAGGAAAATCTAAGAAAAACGCGTAGGACGCTTTCAATCAGGTTTTTTTCGCGACGGATTGCCGCCACACGGCAGCCGGAAAAAGAGGGTTTCGATTATGATGATCTGCCCCGCATAATCGAATGCAATTTCGTCTATGCGCTGATTTCGAGCTTATGCGAAAGCAGTGCGAAACGGGGGCGAAGGCAAAGGACCATTTATTCAGGAATAGCAGCCGGACTCTTTTGGGGGAAGCCGGATCGGCGGTTCGCACCGTCATCCCGGCGCTCTGCCGGTTAGCCGGCGACCCGCCAGGAAAGGCGCTATTGCGTTGTGGGGTGTTATGAGAATTGCAGTCCTCGATGATGATTCGGCCCAGGCCGATCTTGTTTGTCAAACGCTGTCGGCGGCGGGGCATGTCTGCCACGCCTTTGGTGCGGGCAGAGAACTGGTGCGCCAGCTGCGGCGTCAGACGTTCGATCTGCTCGTGCTCGACTGGAACGTTCCCGACATGTCCGGCGAAGAGGTGCTGCGCTGGGTGCGCGAAAGCCTCTCCGAGCGCCTGCCGGTTCTGTTCATGACGAGCCGGGGCCGCGAAACCGACATCACCTCGATCCTGAATACCGGCGCGGACGACTATCTCGTCAAGCCCGTCTCCGCCGCGGTACTGCTTGCGCGCGTCGGTTCGCTGCTGCGCCGCGCCTACTATCTGAAGCCCCCGGCGAGCAAGGAAGTCTTCGGCGACTTCGAGTTCGACCTCGGCGCCAAGCACGTCGTCGTGCGCGGCACGCCGGTCGCCGTCACGCAGAAAGAGTTCGAGCTTGCGCTGCTGCTGTTCCAGCACCTGAGCAGGCCGCTGTCGCGCGCGCATATTCTCGACGTGATCTGGAAGCAGGCCACCGACATCCCGTCGCGCACGATGGACACCCACGTCTCGATGCTGCGCAGCAAGCTCGGTTTGCGCCCGGAGCAGGGCTACCGTCTGACGCCGATCTACGGCTACGGCTATCGCCTCGAGCGGATCGAAACCGATGCGCCGCCGGCCGCCGCGGAACGTTCCGAAGCGGGGGAGGCGTGACGGTTTTCGTGGATACGGCAGCGCGCACCCGCGCTGCCATGCCGGGCCGCCGCTCCACCGCGTGGCTCGCGCTGGCCTGCCTGATGGCAACGAGCGCAATCGGCGGGAGCGCCGCCGCGCAGGCGCGCGCGAGTGGCGCGCCAGCCGGTGTCAAGGCGCCGCCTGCTTACGTGTCGTACACGACCCACGAGGGCGACACGCTGTACGACATCGCCGGCCGTTATATGGCCGATCCCGCCGACTGGGCCTTGTTGAGCCGCCTTAATCACGTACCCGCGCCGCGCCGCATGCCGGCCGGCATCGTGCTGCGTCTGCCGACCGACAAGCTTCGCCAGGATCGGGACACGGCGCGTGTCGTCGCGATGAGCGGACCAGTCGAGCACGCCTTCGGCACGAGCCCGTACCTGCCGCTCAAGACCGGCACGACGCTTGCCGAAGGCGATCGCGTACGCACCGGCACGAACGGCTTCGCCACGCTCGAACTGCCCGACGGCTCGTACGTCACGGTCGCGCAGGACGGCGAACTCGACATCGAGAAATTGCGGCACACCGTGCTGACCGGCACGGGCGACCGCGTTTTCGATTTGCATCGCGGCGAAGTCGAGAGCCAGGTGACGCATGCGACGCGGCCCGACGACCGCTTCCAGATCCGCTCGCCGTCGGTGGTCGCGGGCGTGCGCGGTACGCGTTTTCGCGTCGATTACGACGGCGGCGCGCAGACCACTTCGGTCGCGGTGCTCGACGGCGCGGTCGGCGTCGATCCGGCCGCGCAGGGCGCGCAGGGTGGACGGCGCGCCGCGCCGGCGCCGGGTGTGCCGCTGCAGGCGTCCGAGCAACTGGTCAAGGCGAGCTTCGGCAACATCACGCATGCGGGCGGCGCGGTCGGCAGTCCGGTCGAGCTGTTGCCGGCGCCGGCACTGCTGCAGCCCGCGCGCGTGCAGGACGGCAAGACCGTCGCGTTCGATCTCGCGCCGGCCGAGCACGCGGTCGGCTATCGCCTGCAGATTTCGCACGACGCCGACCAGCTCGATCTCGTGCGCGACATGCGCGTGAGCGCGCCGCACGCGGATTTCGGCGCTTTGCCCGACGGCACGTATTTCGTGCGGATCGCCTCGACCGACGGCAACGGTCTCGATGGCCTGCCGAAGGTCTATGCGTTCGAGCGCCGTCAGCTCGGGCTCGATGCCTCGGCCGCGCAGCGCGCGGGCAGCCACGACTACGAATTCCGCTGGTTCGTGAGCCAGAGCAACGTGCCGACGCGCTTCCGTTTCGTGCTCGCCAAAACCAAAGACCTGAGTCATCCGATCGTCGATCGCGCCGACCTGCCCGGCGGCCAGCTGGTGGTGAGCGACCTGCCCGCGGGCGACTACTACTGGATGATCGTCGCCGAGCAGTTCGAAAACGGCCGGTTCTACGAAAAGAACAGTTCGGTCCGCTCCTTTACGCTGGCGCGCTGACGCTGGTAGATTCTCGGGACCGGCCCCGCGGCCGGTCCGTCTCTTCGTCCCCCCGTCCCGGATTACATCGTTCGTTGCCCACTATTCCCACGACCTCCGCGCGCTTGAGCCTCGATCCACGTGCCCGTTTGGGCCGGCGCGCCGGCCGGCGTTTCCTGATCGAGTGGGTAGCGGTCGGCTGCCTCGGCATCGTGGTGATCCTGCTCACTTCGTTCGGGCGGCTAAGCGGCGGCATCGATCAACTCGTGTACGACCGCTTCCTCGGCGCCCGCGCGCAGCCCTTGCTGTCCGACATCGTGATGGTCGAGATCGACAACGCGAGCATCGCGCGGCTCGGCCGCTGGCCGTGGCCGCGCAGCGTCCATGCGAAGCTGCTCGAACGGATCGCGGCGGCGCAACCGGCCGCGGTGGTCTACGACGTGCTGTTCACCGAACCGAATCTCGACGACGCCGCGCTCGCCCACGCGGTCGCGCTGAGCCCGACCTATCTGCCCCTGCTGCTCACGTCGCCCGACGACACTGGCCGCCGGGTCGTCGTCGAGCCGGTCGCGGCGCTCGCGCGCGCGGCCGCCGGGATCGGCCACATCAATTTCGAGGTCGATAGCGACGGCATCGTGCGCAGCGTCGCGCGCTTCCAGGGCGACGACGGCTCGCGCTGGCCGCAACTGATGCTGCTCGTCGCCGAAGCGGTCGAGAGCGGCAAGCTGCATCTGCGCGGCGGTCCGCCGCCGCGCCGCTCGGCCGAGCCCGTGCGCGGGAAAGCCCGAGGCAGTGACGGCGGCGAGGGCCGTTTCCTGATCCCGTTCGGCTCGAACGCCGGCAACTACACGAAGCTCAGTTTCGCGGACGTGCTCGACGGCAAGGTGCCGGCCGATCAGCTGCGCGGGCGCATCGTCGTGATCGGCGTGACGGCCTCGGGCCTGTACGATCGCTTCGCGACGCCGGTGTCCGGCGAGCTGGGGCCGCTGCCCGGCGTCTACATTCACGCGAACGTGCTCGACACGCTGCTGACCGGCCGCGAGATCGAGCCGGTCGGGCGCTGGTTCGTGTTCGCGGCGTCGCTCGCGCCGCTCGCCGCGCTGCTCGCCGGCTTTCTCGTGCTGTCGCCGCGCCGCTCGCTGCTCCTGACCGGCACGCTCGTGCTGCTCGCCGCGGCCGGTAGCGCGGGACTGCTCTACGGCGGTCGGCTCTGGATGTCGCCGGTGCCGGCGATCCTCGGTGTGGTGATCGTCTATCCGATCTGGAACTGGCGCCGCCTCGAAATGACGATGGCCTATCTGCGCGGCGAACTGCAGCGTCTCGCCGACGAACCGCATCTGCTGCCCGAGGCGCCGCGCAGCCGCCGCGAGTTCGGCGGCGATGTGCTCGAACAGCACATGGCGCTGATGGCGCAGGCCGCGCAGCGCGTGCAGGACATGAAGCGCTTCGTGTGGGACAGCCTCGACAGCGTGCCCGAGCCGATTCTCGTGAGCGATCTGCGCGGCATCGTGCTGATCGCGAACCACGCGGCCAAGGCGCATTTCGCGCGGCTCGGCGCAGCGATGCCCGAGGACCAGCCGATGCACACGGTGCTCGGCGGCCTGACGCTCGTGAAGACGATCGACAGCGGCGCGGCCTCGGACGCCGAGCGCAACCTGTCCGCGCATGCGCACTGGCCGGCGCCGCTCGATCCGAGGCGCGACGAATTCGCCGCGTTGATGGCGCAGGGTGTCGAAGTGCGCGACGCGAAGGAGCGCGACCATCTGCTGCGCTATGCGACCTGCACCAACGCGCAGGGCGAGACGACCGGCTGGATCGCGGGTCTCGTCGACGTGTCGGCGCTGCATGCGGCCGAGCGTCAGCGCGAGGACGCGCTGCGGCTGCTGTCGCACGACATGCGCTCGCCGCAGGCGTCGATCCTGGCGCTGGTCGAGATGGAGCGCGCGCGGACCGAGCCGGCGCTCGCGCGCGGCCTGCTCGAACGTATCGAGCGCTATGCGCAGCGCGCGCTGACGCTCGCCGACGACTTCGTACAGCTCGCGCGCGCCGAGTCGCAAACCTATGTGCTCGAACCGCAGAGCCTGACCGAACTGGTGATCGACGCGAGCGACGAAGTCTGGCCGCAGGCGCACGCGAAGCGCATCGCGCTGCACACCGAGACGGGCGACGCCGACAGCGACGGCCACTGGATTTGCGCCGATCGCTCGCTGATGACGCGTGCTTTTGTCAATATTCTGAACAACGCGATCAAGTACAGTCCGCCAGACACGCGCATCGTCTGCAGCTTCGCGAGCCTGCCGGCGGGGCCGCACCCGGGCGGCACGGCGCGGCGCGTGTCGTGCACGATCCGCGATCAGGGCTACGGCATTCCGAAGGAGCAGCAGGCCGGGCTGTTCGAGCGCTTCCGGCGCTTTCACGAGGCGGAGCGGCCGGAAGTGGGCGGCGCGGGACTGGGCATGGTGTTCGTGAAGACCGTCGTGACCCGTCACGGCGGCGGTGTCGAGGTCGTCAGCGCCACGGGCGAGGGCACGGCTTTCACGATCTGGCTGCCCGCGCTCGACGACGCCTAACCGACGCGTAAGCGGCCGAACCGATCGCGCCGCGCCCGTGTCCTATCCGATTGACCCGAGAGCGATCCATCCAAGAGAAACGAGGAAATGGCAAAAGTCTTCTATCTTTGCGCGGCACTGGCCGCGGCGAGCCTGACCGGCTGCGCGGGCCCGAGCGCCGACGTGCACGTCGCGCGGCCCGACCCTGCCGCCGCCGCGCTGCAAGGCGAGCCGACCTATGCGATGGCGCGCACGCAGCCGCAGGAAGGCAGCACCGATCATCCGCAGGCGGAGAAGCTGGTGCGCGACGAGCTGGCGAAACACGGTTTCGTCGATAGCGACGGCAAGCAGGCGCATTACCGTGTGTCGATGGCGTACAGCACGCGCCTCGCGTCGGTCGGCATCGGCGGCAAGGATTGCGAGCCGGCCGACTGCGGCGACTCGGGCGGCGGGCTCGGTGCGCTGATGTTCGGGCGCGAGTATCGCCATACGCTGACGCTGCGCTTCTTCGACTACGCGAATGGCGAGGAGCGCTACAAGGTCAGCGCGGTGTTCGTCGATCGCAATGCGGACCCGCTGCATGCGCTGCCGCTGCTCGCGAAAACGGCGCTTGCGAAGCTGCCGTTCGACGAACCGGCCGACTGGCGCGTGAAGCTGAGCATCGACAAGACGAGCGGCGCGGCGAGTGTGGAGTCGATGAAGCCGTTGCAGCCGTTGCAGCGTTGAGGCAACGCTAAGGCAGGGATAGGCTTTGGGCTAACGGCGCTGTTGGGTTGGGGCTGACGGGGCTGAGCCTGGGCTTGGGCCGGGTTGGGACGAAGTCGAAACGAGGCCCAAACCTGGTTCATCCAGACCCGGCTAAAGCGGCAAGCCGGGGCCGCCCCGGCCTTGTGCGCGCCTTACTCGCGCTCCACAACATCACTCTGCGGCCAGCAGTTTTCGAACACGCAATCGGCAAGCGGCAGACGGCTCGCCCAGCGCTCGGTTTCGAGCATCGGCTCGCTGTAAAACCGGTCGACGTGGCCGAGGCACAGAATCGCGACCGGCCGCGCGCCCGCGGGCATGCGCAGCAGCTCGCGCACCGCCTCGACGTCGAACAGTGACACCCAGCCGAGCCCGAGCCCTTCCGCGCGCGCGGCGAGCCACATGTTCTGGATCGCGCACGCAACCGAGGCAAGGTCCATCTCCGGCAACGTGCGGCGTCCGAACACGTGCCGCTCGCGCCCGTCCATCAGCGCGATCACGAGCAGTTCCGCGCATTCGAGCATGCCCTCCACCTTGAGCTTCATGAACTCGTCGCGGCGCTTGCCGAGCGCGTCGGCGGTGGCGAGCCGTTCGCGCTCGACGATGTCGTGCAGGGCCGTGCGCAGGGTTGAATCGGTAATGCGCGCGATGCGCCACGGCTGCATGAAGCCGACGCTCGGCGCGTGATGCGCGGCGTCGAGCAGACGCCGCAGCACGGCGGGATCGACCGGATCGGCCACGAAGTGGCGCATGTCGCGGCGTTCGTAAATCGCGCGATATACCGCGTCGCGCTCGGAATCGTCAAAAGGCTGCGCCATGGAACAGGGCGGCCGTGAAGGCCGGGTTGGAAGGCCAGTAGGCGTGCATATAGGTTGCCACAATCGGGCCCACGCGATAAACCGCCTCGCCGGCGGCGTCGCTGTGCGCGCGTGTGGCGAAGCACAGCGGCGCGAGCGGCGTGCTGAGCTTCGAGTAGTGGAACGTGTGGCCGGTCAGCGGGCCGTGCAGGCTGTCGATCTGCTGCATGCCGAGCGCGGCGAAGCGCTTTTGCAGCGTCGCGTGACCGGGCACGAGGCCGAGCATGGGCGTGCTCGTGCCGTGCGCGTCGGTCAGCCGGTCGAGCAGATAGAGCATGCCGCCGCATTCGGCGACCACGGGCTTGCCCGCCGCGACGTGCGCGCGGATCGACGCGGCGCTGCGCGCGTTGCCGGCCAGCGTCGCCGCGTGCAGTTCGGGATAGCCGCCCGGCAGATAGAGCGCGTCGATGTCGTCGGGCAGGGCTTCGTCGGCGAGCGGCGAGAAGTCGTGCACTTGTGCGCCGAGCGCTTCGAGCAGCGCGACGTTGGCCGGATAGATGAACGAGAACGCGGCGTCGCGCGCTATCGCGATCCGCTTGCCTTCGAGCAGGCGCGGCAGGACGTCGGGCGCGGGCGTACCGAAGTCGACGGCCGGCGGCAATTCGGCGAGCGCGGTCGCCGCGAGCGTATCGGCCGCGCGCTCGAGGCGCGCGTCGAGGTCGTCGATTTCGTTTGCCTGGTGCAGGCCAAGGTGCCGGTCGGGCAGCGTGATTTCGTCGCTCGCGGCGATGTGCCCGCACCAGTGCAATTCGGGCGGCAGCGCTTCCTGCAGCATCTGCGCGTGGCGCGCCGAGCCGACGCGATTCGCGAGCACGCCATGAAACGGCAGTTCGGGCCGAAAGCGCGCGAGCCCGAACGCGAGCGCGCCGAAGGTCTGCGCCATCGCCTGCGCGGAGATCACCGCGAGCACCGGCACGCCGAACGTCGCGGCGAGATCGGCGCTGCTCGGCGTGCCGTCGAACAGGCCCATCACGCCTTCGATCAGGATCAGATCGGCCTCGGCCGCCGCTTGCGCGAGCAGGTTGCGGCACGGGGTTTCACCGACCATCCACAGATCGAGCGACAGCACCGGCGCGCCGCTCGCGCGCGCGAGGATCATCGGGTCGAGAAAGTCCGGGCCGGTCTTGAACACGCGCACGCGCCGTCCGAGCCGCCGGTGCAGGCGCGCGAGCCCCGCCGTGATCGTGGTCTTGCCCTGGCCCGAGGCGGGCGCGCTGATAAAGAGCGCGGGACAGGCCGGGCGGCGCGTCGCTTCGGGCGCTGACGGCATCGCTCAGAACTCCACGCCGCGCTGCGCCTTCACGCCCTGCTCGCGATACGGATGCTTGATCGCGCGCATTTCGGTGACGAGATCGGCGGCTTCGATCAGCGCGTCCGGCGCATGGCGGCCGGTCACGACGACGTGCAGCATCGGCGCGCGCGCGTTGATGACCGACAGCACTTCGTCGAGCGGCAGGTATTCGTACTTGAGCACGGTGTTCAGTTCGTCGAGGATCACCATCTGATAGTCGCCGCTTTCGATCATCCGGCACGCCTCGTCCCAGCCCTTGCGCGCGGTGGCGATGTCGGCGTCGCGGTTCTGGGTGTTCCAGGTGTAGCCGTCGCCCATCGTGACGAAATCGCAGTGTGCGATCGCGCCGAGAAAGTCGCGCTCCGAGGTATGCAGCGCGCCCTTGATGAACTGCACGACGCCAAGGCGCATGCCGTGGCCGAGCACGCGCACGGCCATGCCGAACGCGGCCGTGCTCTTGCCCTTGCCGGTGCCGGTGTTGACGATCAGCAGGCCTTTCTCGACGGTCGCGGCGGCCTGTTTCTTTTCATGGCCCTCGCGGCGGCGTTCGGTCATGCGTTGATGCGATTCGGGATCGGTTTTCATCGAAGGTCCTGTTGGGGAGTGTCGGGTTGGGTTGGAGCGGTGTCGGCGTCGCTGCTGGCCGAGGCGATCGCGACGGTAACGCCGTCGTGCACGGTCTTGGGTACGAGCAGGCGCGCGGGCTGTGTGGGCGATGCAGCGGCTGACGCAGCCGCCAGGGTCTGCGCCGCGAGCAGCGCGCAGGGTTCGCAAACGCCATCGACGCCGAGATGCGTTTGCGCGGCCAGCGACGGCGTGGCGACCGGCACCGCGGCGATCTGCTCGCGGCTGAACACCTGCAACGGCAGCGCATGACGCGCGCAGAATTCGCGCAGGCCCGCTTCATGGGCTTTGGCGTCGAGCGTGGCGACGGCGTGAATCTGTTCGAAAGAAGCGACGCACGCGTGCGAGCCGAGCGCGGCGCGCACCGCCGCTTCGATCTGTTGCGCCGAACTGCCGAGGCGACAGCCGATGCCGACGCCGAGCGTCTTGCCCGGGCGTCCGGTGTGTCGAGCGGCATCGGCTTTGGCTTCGGCATTCGCGTCAGCGCAAGAGGCCTCGTGCCCGGCGCTGGCGAGCGAGGCGCGCGTCATCGCGGCATGCAAGGCAAACGCCTCGCGGTAATGGAAAAAGGGCGGCTGCCTGCAAGGGCGCACGCGGCAAGGAAGATCGAGGTCATGCGGTACTGCGAATCCGGGCTTGGACCATCGCGCGGCGCGTTGCGTTTTTGCGGCGAAAACCCCGTGGAAAAACGCCACGCGCGGCGCGGCCATGCTTGAACGCCATCACATCCGTTCCCCGCGGATTCCGGCGGCCGGCAACGCAGCGATGAACGCGGCGCCGCCTCCGCGTCTGGCCGGTATCCGGGCTGGCGGCCTCACGCGCTTTGCCTTCCCGTCCGGATTCGTCGGACAGTGGCGCGAAAAACGCATGTGCGACGCGGCCGGAACGGCGCTCGCGTCGCAGGTCGCTTACCGTTGCGGGGACAGCACAGATTGAACGCATGACGCGCTGCCTGTTTCCCGTTTAACTGCACACGCGAGCGCATGTGCGGGCACCAAACGCGCGCATACGATAGCACATGGCGCCCCGCCGGATAAGCGCGCGCGGCGCTTCACGCGGTGTCCTTTCCTTGACTGCGCATGGCCGTGGGCCTACACTCGCACGCACTTCTGGTGCTCGCGCGCGCATCCATGCGCGTGCAGTTAAACGGGAAACAGGGAGCCCACCTGCTCTGGAACGGGCCAACCTGTGCTGTCCCCGCAACGGTAAGCGAAAAGCGGTATCGGCTGCATGGCCGGCCACCGCGGAGCCGGCTTCGATGTCCACGCGCAAGGCTGCGTCGGCATATCACCACTGGTCGAGAAACCACTCGGCCGGGAAGGGGAAGCGGCGCTTTCGCCAGCCCGGATACCGGCCCGAAGATGCAGGACGGACGCCACGGGGATGCGGCGTCGCGTTCACGACCTCACTTTCCGCTTTCTGTTTTCCGTTGTCGCGGCAACGCCGGCGCTCGTTCCGGCATGCGCGGCGCAACGCCTTCGGATGAACCTCACGATGCAAACTCAATTGCGCAAGATCCCCGTCACGATCATCACGGGCTTTCTCGGCAGCGGCAAAACCACGCTGCTGCGGCACATTCTTCAGCATGCGGGCGGCAAGCGCATCGCGGTGATCGTCAACGAGTTCGGCGAACTCGGCATCGACGGGGAGATCCTCAAGGGTTGCGGCATCGGCTGCGATGAAAACGGCGTCGAAACCGAAGGGCAATTGTATGAACTCGCGAACGGTTGCCTCTGCTGCACCGTGCAGGAAGAGTTTTTTCCGGTGATGGAAAAGCTCGTCGAGCGCCGCGGCGAAATCGATCACGTGCTGATCGAAACCTCGGGTCTCGCATTGCCGAAGCCGCTCGTGCAGGCGTTCAACTGGCCGCAGATCAAGAGCAGCTTCACGGTCGACGCGGTCGTGACCGTCGTCGATGGTCCGGCTGCCGCGAGCGGCCAGTTTGCCGCGAACCCGGTCGCCGTCGATGCGCAGCGCAAGGCCGATCCGAATCTCGATCACGAATCGCCGCTGCACGAGCTGTTCGAAGATCAGTTGTCCGCGGCCGATCTCGTGATCCTGAACAAGACCGACCTCGTCGACGATGCGCAGCAGCGCGCGGTCGAAGCGCTGATTCGCGGGGAGATTCCGCCGCAGGTGAAGATCGTGCGCGCGCAGCAGGGCCAGCTCGATCTGCACACGCTGCTCGGGCTCGAAGCGGCTTCGGAAGAGACGATCCACCTGCGCCACGATCATCACGGTTCCGCCGACGATCCCGACCACCACCACGACGAATTCGATTCGGTCGTCGTGGAAGCGCGCGTGTCGTCGCGCGACGCGGCGATCGCCGCATTGCAGACGCTTGTCGAAGGCCACACGATTTATCGCGTGAAGGGCTTTGCCGCGTTGCCGGGCGCGGCGATGCGCCTCGTGATTCAGGGCGTGGGGCGGCGCTTCGACAGCTATTTCGACCGGCGCTGGCAGGCCGGCGAAAATGACGGCGGCGCGCACGCCGGCAGCCGTTTCGTGCTGATCGGCGAAGACCTCGATCAGGCCACGCTGCAACGCGCGTTCGACGCGGCACTCGACGCCGCCGCTAGTGCGCCCGCGAGCGTTGCCGCACACCAGGCGTAAGCGCTCATGCATCTGCTACGCACGACGCCGGGCGGTTTCGTCGACGATACGCAGGGCGTGATCCGTATCGATCAGCAGCCTGCCGATATCGTCGTGCTCAGTTCCGCCGACACCACGCTGTCGCTGCTCGCGAGCGTGGTTCCGCGTCTCGGCGACGGCTTCCCGAGCCTGCGGCTCGCCAACGTCACCTATTTGCGGCAGCCGGCGTCGGTCGATTTCTATCTCGACGACGTGTTGCAGCATGCACGCGTCGTCGTGGTCGATCATCTCGGCGGCGAGGCTTACTGGCCGTACGGCATCGAGCAGGTCGTCGCGCTCGCGCAGCGCAGGCAGCAAACGCTTGCGATGTTTTCCGGCGATTTGCAGGAAGACCCGAACCTGCTCGCGCGCAGTACCGCGAGCGCCGAGTTGTGCCATCAGTTGTGGCGTTATCTGCGCGAGGGCGGCCCGCAGAATGCCGAGGCGTTCCTGCGCTGCATCGCCTATCGCGCGCTCGATTGGGGACGCGAGCCCGAGCCGCCGCGCGCGTTGCCGGCCGCGTCGCTCTATCATCCCGCGCACGACACGCCGACCATCGCCGACTGGCAGGCGCGCTGGCGCCAGGACGCGCCTGTGGTCGCGATTCTGTTCTACAAGGCGCATCTGCAGGCTGCCAATACCGCGGTGTTCGATGCGCTGATCGACGCGCTCGAAGCGCAAGGGCTCAATCCGCTGCCGCTCGCGATCACGTCGCTGAAAGATGCGGTGAGCCGCGAAGTCGTGCAGTCGCTGTGCGCGCAGCACGATGCTGCACTCGTGCTCAATACGACCGCGTTCGCCGCGTCCGCGATCGACGACCCCGAGCCGCTCGCGCTGGCCGGCGACGCGCCGGTGTTGCAGGTGATCCTGAGCGGCGGCAATCGCGAGGACTGGCTCAAGGACAATCACGGCCTCAATTCGCGCGACATCGCAATGCATATCGCGCTGCCGGAAGTGGACGGCCGCATCATCACGCGTGCGATCAGCTTCAAGGGGCTCGCCTATCGTTGTCCGCATACCGAGGTCGACGTGGTCCGCTATCAGCCCGACCTCGAACGCGTGCGTTTTCTCGCCGAACTGAGCCGCCGCTGGTGCCGTCTACGTTCGCTCGACAATGCGGACAAGAAGCTCGCGCTGATTCTCGCGAACTATCCGATGAGCGAAGGGCGCATCGGCAATGGCGTCGGGCTCGATACGCCGGCTTCGGTGGTCGGCATTCTGTCGATGCTGCGCGGCGAGGGCTATCGTGTTGGCGAATTGCCCGAAAACGGCGCTGCGTTGTTGCAGAAACTCACCGAAGGCGTGACCAACGATCCCGTTGTGCGCGATCTGCGTCCGGCCTTGCAAAGCCTTGCACTCGACGACTATCTCGCGCATTTCAACGCGCTGCCGGCGAGCGTGCGCGATGCGTTGAACGCGCGCTGGGGCCCGCCCGAGCAGGACCCGACGCTGCGGCGCGGGCGCTTCATGATCGCGGGCTGGCGCTGCGGGCACGTATTCGTCGGCATTCAGCCGGCGCGTTCGCGCGAGCAGGGCGATTACGCGAGCTATCACGATGCCGAACTCGTGCCGCCGCATGCGTATCTCGCGTTCTATTTCTGGCTGCGCCGGCAGTTCGGCATCGACGCGGTCGTGCACGTCGGCAAGCACGGCAACCTCGAATGGTTGCCCGGCAAGAGCGTCGCGCTGAGCGAGGCGTGCTGGCCCGATCTGATTCTCGGGCCGATGCCGCATCTGTATCCGTTCATCGTCAACGATCCGGGCGAGGGCAGCCAGGCCAAGCGGCGCACGCAGGCGGTCATCGTCGATCATCTGATGCCGCCGCTCACGCGCGCCGAAAACTATGGACCGCTGCAGGACCTCGAACGCCAGGTCGACGAATACTACGAAGCGCTGATGGTCGATCCGCGCCGCGCGAAGCTGCTGCGCCGCACGATTCTCGCGACGATCGTCGAGCACCGCCTGCACGAGGAACTGAGCCTCGCCGCGCCGAATGGCCAGTATGATGAAGACGCGCTGCTTACGCGCGTCGATGCGTGGTTGTGCGAACTGAAGGAAGCGCAGATTCGCGATGGTCTGCATACGTTCGGGCAATCGCCGGCCGGCGTGCAGCGGCGCGATACGCTGCTTGCGCTCGGGCGCTTTCCGATCGGCGATGGACAGGGGCGCAGAGCGGGGCTCGTCGACGCGCTGGCGCGCGATCTGCGTATTGATCATCTGTTCGATCCGTTGACGGTCGATTGGGCCGGGCCGTGGGACGGTCCGCGCCCGGCCGTGTTGCAGCGGGTCAGCGACGCGCCGTGGCGGCATTACGGCGACACGCGCGAGCGGCTGGAGATGCTCGCGGCGGAGTTGTTGCTCGGGGTGTGTGGTGTGGGCAGCGATGAAGCGGATGGCGCGCGTGCGGCTCCATCGTTTGAGAGCAACTTGCCGCAAGCCGCGCTAGTTATCGAACGTTTGCGCGACGACGTGCTGCCGCGTCTCGACGCCTGTGGCCCGCAGGAAATGCTGCAACTGAAGCGCGGCCTCGAAGGCCGTTTCGTGCCGCCGGGGCCGAGCGGCTCGCCGTCGCGCGGACGGCCCGACGTGTTGCCGACCGGCCGCAACTTCTATTCGGTCGACACGCGCGCGGTGCCGACGCAAGCGGCCTGGGCGCTCGGCCTGAAATCCGCGCAGCAGCTGATCGAGCGGCATTTGCAGGAACATGGCGATTATCCGCGCGCGATCGGCCTGTCGGTATGGGGCACCGCGACGATGCGCACCGGTGGCGACGATATCGCGCAGGCGCTCGCGCTGCTTGGTGTGCGGCCGAAGTGGGCGCCGGGCAGCCATCGCGTGACCGACTTCGAGATCATGCCGATCGAAGCCTTCGACCGTCCGCGTATCGACGTGACGTTGCGTGTGTCCGGTTTCTTCCGCGATGCGTTTGCGAACGTGATGCATCTGTTCGATGCGGCCGTGCAAGCCGTCGCCGAACTCGACGAACCCGAAGCGTTGAATCCGATCCGCGCGCGCGTGCAGCGCGAACGCGATGCGCTGATCGCGCGCGGCATGGAGCCGGCCGAAGCGCTCAAGCGGGCCGGCTGGCGCGTCTTCAGCGCGCGGCCCGGCGCGTATGGCGCGGGTGTGCAGGAGATGATCGACTCGCGCCACTGGCAGACCGACGCCGATCTCGCGAATGCCTACCAGGCATGGGGCGGTTACGCGTACACGCAAAAAAGCGCGGGCGAGGCAGCGCAGCACGCGTTCGGCGCGCGTCTCGCGGCAATGGACGTGGTGCTGCAAAACCAGGACAACCGCGAGCACGACGTGCTCGACTCGAACGACTATTACCAGTTCCAGGGCGGCATGGTCGCGGCGGTACGGCATCTGGCCGGCCAGCAGCCGAGCGTCTATCACGCCGATCACAGCAATCCGGCCGCGCCGCGTGTGCGTACGTTGCGCGAGGAGATCGCGCGCGTGATCCGCTCGCGGGTGGTCAATCCGAAATGGCTCGATGGCGTGAAGCGCCACGGTTATAAAGGCGCGGCCGAGATCGCGGCGACCGTCGATTATCTGTACGGCTACGATGCGACCGCGCGCGTGGTCGCGGATCATCAATACGCGCTCGTCGCCGACGCGTATCTGAACGATGCCGATACGCGCGCGTTCATGCAACGGCACAATCCGCATGCGCTGCATTCGGTCTGCGAGCGTCTGCTCGAAGCGATGCAGCGCGGGCTGTGGCAGGCGCCCGGCGACTATCGCGCGCAGGTGGAGCAGCATCTGCTCGCGAGCGAACAGCAGATCGAAGGAAGGCAGAGATGAATGGGGTGACGCGAGAGGCGGGAGAGATGAGCGGCGTGGATACGGTATCGGGCACCGCATCGGGTTCGGCCCGGCGGCCGGCTTTTCCCTTTGCCGCACTGATCGGCCAGGCGCCGTTGCAGCAGGCCTTGTTGCTTGCGGCGATCGATCCGGGCCTCGGTGGTGTGCTGATCAGCGGGCCGCGCGGCACGGCGAAGTCGACCGCGGCGCGCGCGCTCGCCGAATTGCTGCCAGAAGGACAACTCGTGAATCTGCCGCTCGGTGCGAGCGAGGATCGGCTGATCGGCACGCTCGATATCGAAACCGTGCTGCGCGACGGCGCGGTGCGCTTCTCGCCGGGGCTGCTTGCGAAGGCGCATCGCGGCGTGCTGTATGTCGATGAGGTCAATCTGCTGCCCGATGCGCTCGTCGACGCGTTGCTCGATGCGGCGGCGAGCGGCGTGAATACCGTCGAACGCGATGGCGTATCGCATAGCCATGACGCGAGCTTCGTGCTGATCGGCACGATGAATCCCGAAGAGGGCGAGTTGCGGCCTCAACTGATCGACCGTTTCGGTTTGATGGTCGAGTTGCGCAACGCGTTCGAGCCGTCGACACGGCAGGCGATCGTCAAGGCGCGGCTCGCGTTCGATCATGATCCGGCGGCATTTTGTGCCACTCACGCTGAGCAGCAGGCCGCGTACGTGCAGCGGATTCGCGCGGCGCGCGCGGTGCTGCCGCAACTCTCGTTCGACGACGCCGTGCATGCGCACGTGAGTGCGTTGTGCATCGACGCGGCCGTGGACGGTTTGCGCGCCGATCTCGTGATGCTGCGCGCGGCGCGTGCGCTCGCGGCGCTGGAGCAGTCGGCTGCGGTGACGGTGGAGCATGTGGATCGGGTGGCCGAGGCGGTGCTGCTTCATCGGCGGCGTAAGCATGAGCATGAGCCGCGTGCCCGGCAATACGATGAGTCGGAAAGCGATGCGCGTGAGAGCGCGGCGCATCGTCAGCCGGATACGTCGGCCGGCGACTCGCGCCATGCGAGCGAAACCTCGCCATCTTCCGCCGACACCGACTGGGGCTATCTGCCGCCGGAGCCGACCGCGGCCGTGCCGGTCAAAAGCGTGATCCCGCTCGGCGCAAAAAAACGCTGAGCCATCGGAAGGGCGCCGCCGCTGACTCGCGCAGCGGTTTTCGATGGCGGCATGGCATGGGTGCGGGTGTACGCAGCGCTGCGCGCGGCGAGCCGGGCCGACGCATTGCGTGGACGCCGACGCTTGCCGCGATGCGCGAGCGCACGCTGCGTCGCGAGCATCTGCGCTTCGTGCCTGAAGTGCCGCGCGGTGGTGTACTGCATTGCTTCGTGCTCGATTGTTCGGGGTCGATGCTGGCCGGTCAGCGGCTCGCCTTGGCGAAAGGCCTGTTGATCGCGCTGTTCGACGAGGCCAGCGCGATGCGCGCCGAAGTCGTGCTGATCTGCTTCGGCGGTGCGGGAGCGGACGTGCGTTTCGGTCCGGCCGTGCCGCGCTGGTGGAACGAGCGATGGCTGCAACCGGTGGGCGGCGGCGGCGGTTCGCCGCTGGCGTCGGGCGTGCGGCGGGCCGCGCAACTGCTCGGGCGCAGCGCGCGCAGACGGCCGGCGCAGCAACGCTGGCTATGGATTCTGAGCGATGGCCGCTCGCGCGACGAGCCCGAGCGTCCGCTTGATGTCGATGAGGTGGTGTTCGTCGATTTCGAGCGCGGCGCGCTACGGCTTGGCCGTTGCGCAGCGTTCGCCGATGCGTGGGGCGCGCGGTATTTGACGCCGGAAGAGTTGATCGGCTGAGCGGTTGGGCAACTGAGCGGCGCGTGGGTTGTGTTCGTGCGGTGGCGTGCGAATTTGCGCGATTCGCATGCGCCGCGCCGCGCCGCGTTATGCGTGCCGCTCAGCGATGCCGTTTCTTCAGGCCGTGGCGTTGGACCAGTACAGCACGTCGTCGTGGCGATCGAACACGAAGACTTTCATCGCCATCTGCTGCGCGGTGTCGAGCTGGTCCAGTTCGAGCCCATGAGTCGACGGCTCGCCGGGCGCGCTGCCTTTCTGCACGTTGCGGATGACCGCCGTGGTCTCGATCTCGGTATCGAGTTCGGCCGACTTCAGACGAAACGCGAGACGCAGCCGCTCGCCGACCGAGCCGAGCGTCCACGAGGCGCTCAGCGACATGCCGAGCGCGCTGATGCCTTTCGCGAGCCCGAGCCCTTCGTAGTTCTCGCCGGTTTCGCCGATGCCGAAGCGCACCGCGAGGTGCGCATGGACACGGATCGATTTACGTTCGCGCAGACGCCGGATCGCGCCGGGTTTCGACAGGACGAGATAGTCGAACGGCAGGCGGCAGACTGCTTCGACCGTGCAGACGAAACGGAATACGGCCTGGCTCGCGATCGCGACGATCTCGACGTTTTCGCCGGGCGCGAGCGGCAGCAGGCGGCCATTCTGCAACGGCGGCGTGACGAAGAGCGCATGATTCGGCGCGAAACCGATGATGCGGCACGGGTGCATCGGCGCGCTGCCGCTGACGAGGGAGCGCATGCCGATCAATGCGCCGATCTCGAGGTGCATGTCCCTGACCGTCTGTTCGCCGGCGGGGGGCAGCTGCGGGGCGGGTTCGGCGGGCCGCTGCGCGTTCGGACCCAGCAGGTCGCCGCGTTGCGGCTGGAAGTGCGTGAACAGAAACGTACGCTCGTCCGTGGTCGCGAGGACCGTGCCGCTCGCGAAGAGCAGCGTGCCGTCGGCATCGACGATCGGCCAGGCGAGCGGTGAACCTACCGGGACTGCATCGGGATTGAGTGCCGGAGATGAGGCGGCAGGCGGGGTATCGTCGACGTGTTCCTCGACAGGGTTGTCCATGGTCGGCAGCTTGTTGGGTTGGCGAGATAACTGGTTGACGGCGGCGGCGGGTAAAACTTTAGTTGTCGAGTGAAATGGATGGGCGTCTTTGTCGGCGAGGGGCGGTTTCGGTGTTTTCCCGCTTCTGGCGATGGCCGAATTAAATTGGATAACTAAATTAATTCGTGGCGATCTTTTGTTGCGGCTTTCAGTTACGGATGTTGGTCTTTGCTGCATGGTACGGTTGTGGTATGAAGCCCTTCGCAAGAAAATTCGCACAGGGGTCTTGACGTGACGTGGGGTGGTCAGCATAATCTCGTTTCTCTGCTGCAGACGCAGCGACGCGAACGAAGCGGTGCCGGGTGGTGTTGGGCATGGTTGAGTGAGCGGACTGATCTTTAAAAACCAACAGCCGATAAGTGTGGGCGCTTGATGC
>NZ_JAAGPQ010000069.1:0-46519 GCF_017104985.1 Paraburkholderia sp. Ac-20342
TCCACGCCGATGATAGTGCGGATTGCCCGTGTGAAAGTAGGTAATCGTCAGGCTCCTCATGCTGTAACACGGACCCCGGCTTCTCACTCTGAGTGCCGGGGTCCGGCCGTTTACGGCCCGATTCCTCCCTGTCCCTCCCCACACCACGCTCATCCCACGCCGGTGCGGCAGGCCGGGGCCATGCGTGACTCCCGTGTGGACACCGGTACTTCCCGTGCGGCAACGTACCGGCCGCGTCATGCCGCCCGTTCTCCACAATCCCCCGTCGCGCAGTCTTCAGTGCTGCCCAGCCCGCTGTGCGTCCGCGTAACCGGTCAGTTCGAGATACGCGCGGCCCATCTCCACGCCCTCACGGCTCACCCTCTCCGCACCTTCCCAGTACACCGCGCCGGTCGATTGCCGTGAGTCGAGTTCCTGATCGTCCATCAGCGGATCGAGCTGCCACGTCAACGGACCTGTCCTGACCTTCATCGAGACCGGGTACGAAGCGCTTGTGCGCGGTGAGCGCCATGTGCGAATCGGCGTAAAGTCGACCTGATCCGGACCAAACCGTGTTATCTGCCCGTCGGGCTTGCGAAGCGTCGCGTGCGCCCATTGCGCGTGACCATCCCGGCGACGGACCTTGAATGCCATCAGCGCCGAGCCGTCCGCGAGATTGGCACCGAGCCAATCCCATCCGACCGCGTCGGCATCGAGCAATGTGCTCGACCATTCGTGATCCAGCCATGCCATGCCCGTCACGAGCGTATCGCGCCCAGCGGCGTTTCCATTTGCGGCGGGGCGTATCACATTGCCCGTCACGTGCAATTGCGGTTCGCTGTAGTAATAGCTCGCCTGCTCTGGCCGTGGACCTTTGCGCGAATAGCCACGCTCGCCCTGGATCAGCGGGGCTTGCGTCGGCGTCAGCACGAGGTGCAGCGAAAATCCGCTTGCGTCGATGGCGACGTCGTAGTGACCATCCGCGGCACGAATCATTTTCCACGCGTCGAGTTTGACGTCGGTATTGGCCGGCTTCGCATAAGCGAGCCCGAAACCCTCGCGTGCGATGCGCTGGTCGTGAATGAGACGCCCGAGCGCCGGATCGCTCAACGCCGCGTGCGCGATGATCAGTTGCGACGGCGCGAACGCGCTCGGATCGGCGGGATCATGACCGGTGGCGGAACGGAAGAACGTGACCTGAAATCCGAGCGGCCGATTGTCGGGCGTGTTGAGCCAGCCTGTCGCGTACCACCACTCGGTGCGAAAGGCCGGATGTGCACCGCTGTCCTGTGGCAGCGAGACCGGATGATCCGGCGTAACCGCGGCAAATGTCGTGGATGCCGGGGCCGATAACTTGTCACTCGCGGCAAACGCGAGAGGCGTGGCGGCCATGCCGGCACAAAACAGAAACAGACAAGAGAATCGCCGCAGTGAACCCGTCCTGCGCGCGATAGTGAAGGGCGTTTCAAATGATGTTGCATACGAGCAGGGTTTCAGTCGCGGCTGATGTTTTCGCGGCCCAACAGACGGCACGCATTTGAATCGTTCCGCGCCACCATGCCGTGCAACACAGAACGGCTCAATCGCATCAAAATGCAGAGAGACTTTGCGTGTCCGCTGCTTTGTCCATGCGCATCGCGTAGCCCGCCTCCCCATCACCAGTCCTCCTTCACCGCGCGTACCGCATCCACCGACACGGCGCCCCGGCCTGCTACGACTGCCGTCGTGCAGGACAAAACCAGCATGACCATCGCTACCGTGCCGAGCACGATCCACGGCACGTGCAACGACATGCTCCAATGAAACGACTGCGGATTGACGACGAACACGAGAATCAGGCTGATTGCAAAGCCAAGCGCGAAGCCGAGTGCAATACCGCACGCCGTGAGCAGACCGCCTTCCGTGGCGAGGATCGCGAAGATTTGTGCGCGAGTCACGCCAACGTGCCGAAGCATGCCGAACTCGCGAGTGCGCGCGAGCGTCTGCGCGGAAAACGTTGCAGCGACGCCGAACAAACCGATCACGATCGCAACCGCTTCGAGCAGATAAGTCACCGCGAAACTGCGATCGAAGATCACCAGTGTGCGCGCCCGTATCTCGCCCGGTTGAGATAGATCGAGCGATGCGCCGAAAGGCAGCGCGCGCAATCCGCCTATCACGCGCTCGACACTCGTACCCGGTTCGACGGTCACGGCGACATCGGTTGCATGAGTGTCGCCGGTCAGCCGTCGATAATCGGCGAGCCGTATCTGGATGGCGCCGCTCTGGCGCGCGTAATCGCGCCACACGCCGGCCACGACGAACACCTGTCCGTGTCCGCCAAGCGGCAATTGCACACGCTGACCCGTCCGGTATCCATACAGGTCGACCATTGCTTCGGATGCCCAAACAGGTATTTCGCCGCTGTGAAACGCGGCAGGCGACAGTATCGCGCCGCTCATCTGTAGCGTGGCGCCAGGATCGGCCGCGTCGATTTCGCGGGCGAGCAGGGCGACGTCGGGCCGGGCGGGATTGAGCGTCAGATGCGTGATGCGCGCGAACGCAGCGTTGCGGATGCCGGCAATCGCGGCGATCCGCGCCTGCTCGTCGAGCCGCAAGCCGCCGGCATCGCCGCTATTGCCGCCCGATGCCACGCGCACGTACAGATCGGCGGAGAGCAGGTGCGTGACCCATGCGTCGACGGACACGCGGAAGCTGGCCACCATGATGGCCATCGCGACGATCAGCGCGAAGCTCGACAGCACGCCGCCCATGGCGATCGACGCCTGGCCCGGCGCATTCGCGAGACGCGCGATCGCGAGCGTGCCGGTTGCACCGAAGCGGCGTCGCGTTCCGCCCACGCGGCTTGCCGCGCGGAATATCAGCGCGGTCACGCGCGGCATCAGCGCAATGCCGCCGACCAGCAGCAGGGCGACGGCGAGATAGCCCGCAATCGGCGCATCGAACCACGGCGGCAAGCGCGTGAGAACCCCGGCGACAAGCAGGCACGCAAGCGCGGGCCAAGGCGTCGCGAGCCGCGCCAATGCGACTTCTTCGGCGCCTGCCTTGAGCGCTGCGGCCGGATGCGCGCGCGCAGCATCGACGGCCGGTGCGATGCTGCCCAATACCGATACCGCAACGCCGAGCATCAGAAACAGCAGGCTCGCCAGCGGCTCGAAACCGACTCGCGGTTGTACGCCAGGAAAATAGCCACCGCCCAGATCGCTGCCGAAAAAACGCAGTGCGCCGCTTGCCATCGCGTAGCCGAGCGCCAGGCCGCATAGCGAACCGAGCAGCCCGAGCAAGGTGCCTTCCAGCAGGATCTGCCGCAGCAGCCGGGCGCGCGTGAGTCCGAGCACGCGCAGTATCGCGAACTGCGAGCGGCGTCGCACGACACTCAACGCCTGCGTCGAAAATACGAGGAACGCGCCCGTGAAAAGCGCGACCAGCGCCAGTACGTTCATGTTGATCCGGTAAGCGCGCGACAGGCGATCGGTGCGGCTCTCGGTGTCGCGCGCCTCGGCGACGATCCACGGATTGCCGAGCCGGGCTTGCAGATCACGCTTGAAGCGTGGCCGGTCGACGCCGTGCGCGAGCTGCACGTCGACGCGCGAGAGCTTGCCCACCTTGCCGAATCTCCACTGCGCGGCGGCGATATCCATCACCGCGAGCCGCTGGCCCGGCCGCGTTCTCGCGAGCCCGCCCGCGACGCGCAGACGCACGCTCGACGTGCCGCTTCGCAGCGTCACGGCATCGCCGGTCTTGAGGTTCAGCCATCGTTGCGCGGCTGGCGACAGAAACAGCGTATCGGAAGCGAGCGTATCGAACGGGCGGTCTGGCGACGGCACGCCGATCAGATCGGGTGTGATCCGGCTCGCCTTGAACACGTCGATGCCGAGCACCGGTAGCGCGCCGTCGCGGCCCGGCACCATGACATCGAGCGCGAGCACGGGACTCGCGAGCGCTACCTGCGGATCGTTCGACAGACTCGCATAGATCGATTCGTCGACAAACGGCTGCGCGCCGCGCACCTGCAGGTCCGCTTCGCCGGACAGGCTGCGCGCGGCTGCCGAGAATTCGTTGAAGGCCGCGCTGTTGATCAGTTGCACCGCGTAACCGAGCGCCACGCCGAGAGCGATCGTCGCAATGGCAACGAGGGCGCGTCCGCGATGGCTACGCCATTCGGCGCCGAGCAGCCAGCGCGCGAGCACGCGATGTCCCGCCGTGTGCGGCCCAGAGCCGATCTCAGCGCGCATCACCGGTCGCGCGAACGGCGCTTGCCTGCGCGAGCGCGCCGCTCGCAGGCGCGGGTTGCAGCGGCGCGGCATGCAGGCCGCCGTCGCTCAACCTCAGGACGCGGTCGGCTACCGCGGCCGCGGCTTCCGAATGTGTGACCATGATCGTCGCCGCGCCAGTCGCCTTGCTCTGCGCGCGAAACAGGCCGAGCACATCGTGCGCGGTCGCCGGGTCGAGGTTGCCGGTCGGTTCGTCGGCAAGAATCAGTGTCGGACGATGCACGAGCGCCCGTGCGATTGCGACGCGCTGCAGTTCGCCGCCGGACAGATCGCGCGGAAAGTCGTCGCCGCGGCCGCCGAGACCGACCGCGGCGAGCATTCCGGGCGCGCCGGCGGCCGGCAGATCGTTGAGCAGCAGCGGCAGCGCGACGTTCTGCGCGAGCGTCAGATGCGGCAGCACATGAAAGGCCTGGAACACGAAGCCGAGTTTTTGCCGGCGCAGGCGCGTCGCCGCGTCGTCGTCGAGTTCGCCAATGGCGCGGCCGTCGATCAGGATGCTGCCGCTATCCGCGTGGTCGAGCCCGGCAATCAGATTGAGCAGCGTCGATTTGCCGACCCCCGAGTCGCCCATGATCGCGACGAACTCGCCCGCCGCGAGCGTGAAATCGAGCTGCGCCAGCACGATGCGGCCGGTGCCGTACCGTTTGCTCAGTCCTCGGCATTCGAGTGCGGGAACCGCGGGGTCGTCACGAAGCGCCATGCGAAGAGGTCCGGAAGAGGGCCGGCAGAGGAGTCGGCCGGCGAAACGAGTGTGCCTTGCGGCGCGAATTCGTGCAGCGACACGCACACTTTGCCGCTGTTATGCGTAATGAAAATGGAAGCTCCGAGCATTGTCAGGCGGACCGCCGGGCCGTCTTTGGGGCGAGCGCTGCCAGGTACTTTCCCCGGCTCTCCAAGAGGAATTTAGAGGCCCCGCACAAAATTTTTTTTAATCTATTTTTAGCAAAAATTTCTGTCATCGACGCCGGATCGCCACCGATGAAACACCCGCATCGGGGCACGATCCGTTCCAGCCGGTCCGGCGACAAACAAAGCAAACGCTTAAAAGTTGTCAACTCACCGCTAATTGTGAGCTTTTGCGACGAAATTTTTTAGCTCTGAAAATTGATCTGTAACAATGTGCAAGCGCACATTTTCATGCGTTTTGCAAGTGTTCGAGGGGCAACAATCTATTGTGGCGCGGATTCCGGCGCTGCTGCGCTGCAAAATTATTCTTATCTTGGTAATCTCCCACCCTTTGGTCATTCGACTGCGGGTAAACGTGTAGCGGAAAACCCCGTCTGCACGCCGGTTTCAGCGAACTCCAGCTTACGTATCCATTTCATCGCCGGCCGTTTCCAAGGGCGCTGACGCGGCGTTTTGTACTTCAAGTTCTGACAGAGCACATGCCATTGCCTCTTCTAAGTCTTCTCATCTGGATTCCCATTGTCGCCGGGCTCGTGGTTTTGCGTGCCGGGTCCGACGCGGCGCGTAACCGCACGCGCTGGCTCGCGCTGATCGGCGCGGTGGCGGGTTTCCTGCCGGTGATTCCGCTCGTGACGAATTTCCGCAACGACGTGACGTCGATGCAGTTCGTCGAAAACGTCCGCTGGTCGCCGACGTTCGACATCGCCTGGCATGTGGGAGTGGACGGGATTTCGCTGTGGCTCGTCGCGCTGACCGCGCTCACCACGATCATCATCGTGATCGCCTCGTGGGAATCGATCACGCAGCGCACCGCGCAGTACTTCGGCGCGTTCCTGATGCTGTCGGGTTTCATGCAGGGCGTGTTCATGTCGCTCGACGGCATGATGTTCTTCGTCGCCTTCGAAGCGACGCTGATTCCGCTGTATCTGCTGATCGGCACCTACGGCCACAGGAACCGTTCGTATGCGGCGGTGAAGTTCTTCTTCGTGTCGTTCCTCGGCTCGCTGATGATGCTGATGTCGCTGCTCTATCTGTACAGCCAGACGCACAGCTTCGACCTCGCCGTGTGGCGCGACACGCCGATCGCGATGGTGCCGCAGGCGCTGATCTTCCTCGGCTTCCTCGCCGCGTTCGGCGTGAAGGTGCCGATGTGGCCGCTGCATACGTGGCTGCCCGACGTCCACCTCGACGGCCCGACCGGCGCCGCCGTGATGATCGGCATGCTGAAGATCGGCGGCTATGGTCTGCTGCGTTTCGCCTTGCCGATCGCACCGCAGGCAAGCCACTTCTTCGCGCCGATGATGATTACGCTGTCGCTCGTCGCCGTGATCTATTCGAGCCTGCTCGCACTTGTGCAAACCGATATGCGCCGCCTGCTCGCGTATTCGACGGTCGCGCACATGGGCCTCGTCACGCTCGGCCTGTTCGTCTTCAACCGCTTCGGCCAGTCGGGCGCGATCGTGCAGATGATCTCGTACGGCGTGGTGTCCGGCGCGATGCTGTTGTGCACCGGCATGCTCTACGATCGCACGAAGAGCGCGTCGATTGCCGAATACGGCGGCGTCGCCAACACGATGCCGCGCTTTGCCGCCTTCGTGATGCTGTTCTCGATGGCGAACATCGGCTTGCCGGGCACCTCGGGTTTCGTCGGCGAATTCATGGTGCTGATGGGCGCGATCCGCTTCAACTTCTGGATCGGCGCGATCGCCGCGACCACGCTGATCCTGAGCGCGGCCTACACGCTGTGGATGTACAAGCGCGTGATCTTCGGCGCGATCGCCAACGCGCGCGTCGCGAAGCTGAAGGACCTCGGCAAGCGCGAGTTCGTGCTGCTCGGCGCGATGGGGCTGCTCGTGCTCGCGATCGGTCTCGATCCGAAGCCGTTCACCGATGCGATCGACCCGTCGGTCGGCACGCTGCTTGCGCAATCGGAACGCTCCGCACTTCCTTCGGATTCCGTACCGACGGACGGCGGCGAACATCTGCAAGCCGCGGCACCCGAGCCGGTCGCCGCGACCGCGGTACATACCCCCGGTTAAAAGAACGAAGCGCAGGGCCGTTGCCGCATCCCTACCCGAGGATGCGGCAAACGCACATGCGCTCTTACGCATCGCAACAGATCCCTTAGGCACATGACACACGGCACGCGTGGCGCGATCGCTCGGACTCGCGTCGGGCCACAGGTATTGCCCGTGTTTTTTTCGAGGGACTTTGCGCTGCGTCAACGTTTTCGGTGCTTCGTTCCGGAGCACCGCAAATGACGCTCGCAAATAGGTGTGCGGCAACGTGTCACACAGCGTTACGGCGCAATAGATCGTTGCTAAATCGAGTGTTTATCGACACTCGGCGCGCCCCTATTATGCGAGCGCTTATTTATGGAGAGCCGTCGAATGACGTTCGTTGAAGTCGTAAAAAAGAGGCTGTGGATATGAAAGGGCGCGCTCTGCGAGGATCGGCAAGCTTTCTTTCCGCCGGTCTCATGTTGCTGCTTTCGGGTTGCAGCAACCTCGATATTCTGAATCCGAAGGGGAGTGTGGGCGTGGCGGAGCGCGATCTGATCGCGACTTCCACGTGGGCCATGCTGATCGTGGTGATTCCGGTCATCGCGCTGACGCTGCTGTTCGCATGGCGTTATCGCGCGTCGAACAGGAACGCCGAATACCGTCCGGGTTGGACTCATTCGACGGCTGTCGAAATCGCCGTCTGGACGATTCCGGCGCTGATCATTCTGTTCCTCGCCGTGTTGACGTGGAAGAGCACGCATGAGCTCGATCCGTATCGTCCGCTCGAGTCGCAGGTCAAGCCGATCAGCGTCGAAGTCGTCGCGCTCGACTGGAAATGGCTGTTCATCTATCCGGACCTCGGCATCGCGTCGGTGAACCAGCTGGCGTTCCCGGTCGGCACGCCGGTCAACTTCCGTATCACGTCGGACACGGTGATGAACTCGTTCTTCATCCCGCAGCTGGGCGGCCAGATCTATGCGATGGCCGGCATGCAAACGCGCCTGCACCTGATTGCCGACCACGCCGGCGACTACGCGGGCCTCACCGCGAACTTCAGCGGCAAGGGCTTCTCGGACATGAAGTTCCGCGCGCTCGCGACGTCGCCTGAAGACTTCAACGCATGGGTCGCCAAGGTGCGCGCTTCCTCGGACCGCCTCGACATGGACCGCTATCACGCGGTGTCGGAGCCGAGCGAGAAGGACCCGGTGCGCTACTTCTCGACCGTCGATCCGAAGCTCTTCAACAACATCATTGCGCGATACAACAACGGCAACGTCCTCGACGACATGAAGGACGCCAACTGTGCGCCTAAGGGGTAACGCATGTTCGGAAAACTAACGCTCGATGCGATTCCGTATCACGAGCCAATCATCGTCACGGCAGGCGCCGGCATGGTGCTCGCCGCGCTGGCCGTGCTCGGCGCAATCACGTATCTCGGCAAATGGCGCTACCTGTGGAGCGAATGGCTGACGTCCGTCGATCATAAGAAGATCGGTGTGATGTATATCGTCATCGCCTTCATCATGCTGCTGCGCGGTTTCGCCGACGCGATCATGATGCGCATGCAGCTGGCACTGGCCTATCTGAGCCCGGGCTTTCTGCCGCCGCATCACTACGACCAGATCTTCACCGCGCACGGCGTCATCATGATCTTCTTCATGGCGATGACGTTCATGGTCGGCCTGATGAACCTCGTCGTGCCGCTGCAGATCGGCGCGCGCGACGTCGCGTTCCCGTTCATCAACTCGCTGAGCTTCTGGATGACGGCGGTCAGCGCGATCCTGATCAACGTCTCGCTCGTGATCGGCGAATTCGGCCAGACCGGCTGGCTCGCTTATCCGCCGCTGTCCGAATTGCAGTTCAGCCCCGGCGTCGGCGTCGACTATTACCTGTGGAGCCTGCAGCTCTCCGGTATCGGCACCTTGCTGACCGGCGTGAACTTCTTCGTGACGATCGTGAAGATGCGCGCGCCCGGCATGTCGTTCATGAAGATGCCGGTGTTCACGTGGACCGCGCTGTGCACGAACGTGCTGATCATGGCGTCGTTCCCGATCCTGACCGTCACGCTCGCGCTGCTCGGTCTCGACCGCTACCTCGGCATGCACTTCTTCACGAACGAAGCCGGCGGCAACGCGATGCTGTACCTGAACCTGATCTGGGCCTGGGGTCACCCCGAGGTGTACATCCTGATCCTGCCGGCGTTCGGTATCTTCTCGGAAGTCGTCGCGACCTTCGCGAAGAAGCCGCTGTTCGGCTACAAGACGATGGTATGGGCGACCTGCGCGATCATGGTGCTGTCGTTCCTCGTGTGGCTGCACCACTTCTTCACGATGGGTTCGGGCGCCGACGTCAACGCGTTCTTCGGTATCGCGACGATGGTGATTGCGATCCCGACCGGCGTTAAGGTGTTCAACTGGCTGTTCACGATCTACAAGGGCCGTCTGCAGTTCACGACGCCGATTCTGTGGACCCTCGGCTTCATGGTCACGTTCACGATCGGCGGCATGACCGGTGTGATGCTGGCGATTCCGGGTGCGGACTTCATGCTGCACAACAGCCTGTTCCTGATCGCTCACTTCCACAACGTGATTATCGGTGGCGTGCTGTTCGGCTATCTGGCCGGCTTCAACTACTGGTTCCCGAAGGCGTTCGGCTTCAAGCTCAACGAGAAGCTCGGCAAGGCCGCGTTCTGGTTCTGGCAGATCGGCTTCTGGGTCGCGTTCATGCCGCTCTACGTGCTCGGTTTCATGGGCATGACGCGCCGTCTGAATCACTACGACAACCCGGCATGGCATCCGTGGCTGATCGCCGCCGCGTTCGGCGCGGTGCTGATCGCCATCGGTATCGCTTGCCAGTTGCTGCAGCTGTTCGTCAGCATCCGCGATCGCAACCTGCCGCAAAACCGCGACCTCACGGGCGATCCGTGGGACGGTCATACGCTGGAATGGGCGACGAGCTCGCCGCCGCCGGCTTATAACTTCGCGCATATCCCGACGATCCGCTCGCTCGACGCGTTCAGCGAAATGAAGTCGCGCAAGGGCGTCCAGAAGGTGCCGGCGTATCGCGACATTCACATGCCGTCGAATACGTCCGCGGGTCTGCTGGTGGGTCTGTTCTCGCTGGTGCTCGGCTTTGCCGGCGTGTGGCACATCTGGTGGCTGGCGATCATCGGCTTTGTCGGCGCGATCGGCACCGTGATCATCTACAGCTTCCAGGACAACGAGGGCTATTACATTCCGGCCGACACTGTCGCGCTGATTGAAGAGAAACGTAACGGCGGCGGTGCCGCCGTGGCGGCCGGCGTCGGTGCAAACGCCGACAGGCAGGTCGCGCTGGAGGTGGACTGATGCTACAGAAGACTATCGCGGTTGAGCCGCAACTCGCGCCGGACCATGTGCCGTCGCACTCGGTGTTCGGCTTCTGGCTGTACCTGATGACCGACTGCATCATCTTCGCGGCGCTGTTCGCCGTGTTCGCGGTGATGAGCCACCAGTTCGCGGGCGGCCCGAGCGGCAAGGACCTGTTCGAGATTCCGGGCGTCGCGCTCGAAACGGCGATGCTGCTGCTCTCGAGCATCACGTACGGCTTCGCGATGCTCGGCGCGCACAAGAACCGCAAGGGCGCGCTGCTCGGCTGGCTCGCCGTGACGTTCCTGCTCGGCGTCGCGTTTCTGGTGCTGGAAATGCGCGAGTTCTCGCACCTGATTGCCGAAGGCGCGGGTCCGGGCCGCAGCGCGTTCCTGTCGTCGTTCTTCACGCTGGTCGGCACGCACGGCCTGCACGTGACGTTCGGCCTGATCTGGATGATCGTGCTGTCCATCCAGGTGATGCGTCATCGCGACCTGACCGAACGCGACATGATTCGCCTGACGTGCCTGAGCCTTTTCTGGCACTTCCTCGACGTCGTGTGGATCGGCGTCTTCACCTTTGTCTATCTTGCGAGCGTGATCTAATGGACCATAGTCATAACGCCCATGGCGCGCATTCGGACGGAGGCCACGGCAGCTTCGGCAGCTATACGACCGGCTTCGTGCTTTCCGTCATCCTGACCGTCGCGGCATTCGCGCTTGTCATGAACGGCACGCTGACGGGCCAGAGCGCACTGTTCGCAATCTCGGGCCTCGCGCTCGTGCAGATTCTCGTGCATCTGGTTTTCTTCCTGCATATGAACGCGTCGTCGTCGCAGCGCTGGAACGTGGTGGCGTTTGCGTTTACTGTGCTGACCGCGGTTATTGTGGTCGGCGGGACGTTGTGGGTGATGCATAACGTGAGTATGCATATGATGTCGCGGTGAGGTGGTAGAGCTCTGGCGTTAGCCGCGAAAAAAGCCCCGCAAGATTGCGATCTTGCGGGGCTTTTGTTTTGTCTGGCCGGTTTGCCTTACTGGACTCGTGACGCGCGCTTTTGCCGGAGGCGCCATGCGGTGTGGCGGATGGCATTGCGGGTCCAGCGAAAAGCCTTGAGAAGCGGTCGCAGCCGGTTGCCGCGTACTTTTTCCAAAGGCCGTGCCGCTCGCGGTGCCAGTTGTTCGACCACGGCTTCCGGTGTCGTGAAGAGACGCGTTTTCCAGTCGAAGTACAGCGGATAACGCAGCAGCACGCCCGCGCACAGCATATCGAGCGTCAACGTTCGATGACGCCACGGCAGCGGCGCGAGCGCGTCGTGGGTAAGTCCCCAGCCGGCGTAGAACGGCAGGCCGTACGTATGGACCGCTTTGCCGCGCAATAGCGCGTCGAAGCCCGCGAGCGACGACAGCGTGTGAACTTCATCCGCCACATTGACGAGGGACAGCAGGTCCGCTTCGGTGTCGACGACGTCTGCGAGCTGCTGTGCGTCGATCAGGCCCTGGCGATTTCCCGAGAGCACGTCCGGATGCGGTTTGTAGACGACGAATGCATCGGGACGCAATCGGCGTACTTCGCGTAGCAG
Organism: Paraburkholderia sp. Ac-20342; assembly: GCF_017104985.1. Lineage (NCBI taxonomy): Bacteria > Pseudomonadati > Pseudomonadota > Betaproteobacteria > Burkholderiales > Burkholderiaceae > Paraburkholderia > Paraburkholderia sp. Ac-20342. Next base: position 12,091 of record NZ_JAAGPQ010000069.1, read on the forward strand.
CGCGTCGGCGGTGCCAATGGCGCGGGTGCCGAGGCGGATCGAGGCATCGTCGGCGACCTGGCCGGGGACCAGGATGATCGGTTTGCCGACCGGTGCGCTCCAGAGCGGGCGGCGTCGACCCAGGTTGTACTTCGTGACGCCGAGCTTGACGACGCGCTCGCGCAGAGCAGCGGCACGCGAGAGTTCGGCCGCGCTGAAATTCGTCTCGTTGAGCAGCACGCTGAGGTCGCTGGGCTGACTCGCGTCGAAATAGAGTCCACGACGATCGATCACCTGACTGCACGGCGCGATCATATCGGAGCCGAGACCCGTCGAATGAAAGAAGCCGTCTTCGATTCTGACGCGGCGAACTTCCGGTGCGAGACCCTCAGCGCTGCGTGCGCCCCACAGTACTGCGCATTCGTGTGTTTGTACGGATTGCGATTCTCGAGTCCAACGCAGCGTGGCATTACCTGCCGTGATGTACGGTGTCGCGAATGGGCGCTTCCACCATTGGAAGTGCAGTGCGGCCACATGGTGCAGGTCGGCGAATCGTTGCTGGACGGCATGCTGTAATTCGATGCTGTCGAGTAAATCGTCGAGCGTGCCGGGCGTGTGTGTGGCTGGATTCAGATAGCGGGTGAACTGGAGAAACACGACGTCAAATAATGTCGTGAGTGTGGGACGGGCGGTGCGGTCTGGAAAATGAAGAGCGTCGTCGGTCAAACCCCAACCCGCGTAATACGCTGCGCCGAATACGTGTACGGGTACGCCGGCCAGAAGTGCATGCATGCCTTCGGACGCGCCTAGCGTATAGACGTGATCGACGTGGGGCAGCGCGGCGCATAGCGATTCGTGTTCGGCGAAGCGGCGAATCGTCAACGGCTGTGCGGGTTGAGACAATGTGGAAAGCCAGCGGCCGCGACCCGGATCGTTCGATTGCGCGATCCAGAATTCAGCTTGTGGATGCGTGCGAATCGCGGCTTGCAGCATGCGCTCGAAAGCTCTGGACGAGTGGCGCGTTACCGTTGCGCCCAGTCCTTGCGACTGCGAACGTTCGTCGATCAGTAGTATGCGCTCGCAGTTGCGTGGTTCCAGTAGTGCAATAGGGCAATGGAATTGCAAGTGACGCGTTGCCGGTGCACTACCGCGTGCGAACCGCCGCATCAGCCGTTGCAATTCCGGCGATGCCTCGGCGTTGCGATTCCGTTCGATTGTTTCCGTGAGTGCCTGATGGAGCGCGGTGACGAACGCGGCGGCGCTGGCATCGGTAACGGGTATCGAGAACCACGACAACAATGGCGTACCCGCCGGACCACGTGACCAGACTGGTCCCGGCCACGCTGCGTCGATTTGCCTGCGGAGTAGACGCGCGATGTGTAATACAAGGCGTCCATGCCAACGATCGATCCACGCATGCTCGACGCTTCGCCGGCGGAGTCCGCTCCACAGACGCAAACCACACGTAACACTTCGCAGATCAATGGCAGGGTTTGCAACTGCCTTTTCGCTGGCGACGACAGGGTGCTTCATTTAACGCAGCGTTTCCAGAAAGGCATCGACGCGTTCGAAATGCGCGGTCCACGTCGGTTCGCGAAATCGTTCGATGCGGATTAGCTGCGCGTCGCGCTCGGGGTTATTGGGTTGCGCGTAGGCCTGAATGCGGGATAGCCAGCCGGGGCCATCGAGCGGGTCCAGATAGTCGGGAATGTCGTCGGCGATTTCGTGAAAGACGGCGAGGTCGCTTGCGAGCACCGGTACTTTTAGCGAGAGCGCTTCAGCGAGCGGCATGCCGTAGCCTTCGACGAAGGAAGGGAATAGCAGTGCCTGGCAGTGCTGTAGATAGGCGTGTAGTTTCTCGTCGGAACAGTGAGCCTCTTCTATTAGGGCTCCTTTTAACGATTCGCAACGTTCCAGCATATCAATGACGTTTTCGCATTCCCAGCCGCGTCGGCCAATTATTACGAGCTTGGGTGCCGCGGTGCCGAGCTGTTCGACCAGGCGGCGCCAGAGGTGAAGCATGAACCAGTGGTTTTTGCGCGGCTCGATGGTGCCGAGCATCACAAAGTAGGGCGCGGCAATGGGGCGCGGCGCTTGCGGACATGGGGTGACGCCCGACGCGAGGTGGGCGACGACCGTCGGTGGCAGCGAAAGATTGGCGCGTGCGGCTTCGGCTGTCATCGAGTCGAGCGTGGCTTGCGAATTCATGATTAGCCCGCTGGCGTGCCTCAACGTGGTGTGCATGCGATTGCGATGCGTAGCATCGACGCCGGGGCGACAGTATTCGGCGTGAGTCAACGGAATTAAATCGTGGACCATCAATACGGGGCGAATTTGACGTTTTGTCAAAGTTTTGTAATAACGACTGAATTCCATGCCGCTGTGACTGGTATGCAACAATATTCCGTTAAGTCTTGATTCCTGCAGGCGATTAAGGCACGCGCGCATGATGAGTGCGCGAATTGCGCTTCTGCTCCAGGTCGATGAAAGAAGTTGTGCAAACGTTTGCTGCGAGTCTCGCTCAGTCAGGACCGTGGAAAAGCCGCGCTCACTGAGAACGGCGCGGGCGTTCCGATGGTATCTCTCTATATAGGCGAGTCCGACGCGATCTATACCGGTGGGCAAGCGGCCTTCGTAAAGGCGTGTCAGGAGGCGCGTGACGTCTAGGAAAATGGTTGACACGTGTGGTGTTGCAGCAGATTTTTATCGATTGTCGTGCAGAACTTGTTTTTGCCCGTCAGAGTGTGGCTTTTTTTTTACAGTGAGCCATTTTACCCGAGTGCATGAGAGAATTCGGCGATGCGTTTTGTAACGACTTTGTAGAGAATTCGTTGGCTAATGGTTCTGTTGGTGCGAACATTGGCGCGAGTGACCCTGCAATGTCCAGCAGACTGCGCAATGGCCGTTGCGCACGCATGTTCAAGCCCCGTGCTTGAATTTCCGAGCGCAGTCTCCCGCCTAAAATATCGAACAGGCATACGACTGTGGATCTTGACCCATAACAAACAAGAAATGATGGAAGCAACTCATAAAGGTCTCCAGGCTTCGACGCCGCCCGTGAGTGCCAGAGGACACCGGGTTTTAATGAGGCAGCCGCGTCCACAGGTCATCTGGTTGACCGGTTTGTCTGGTGCAGGCAAGTCGACATTAGCCAATCTGCTCGATACAGAGTTGCGTGCTCGCGCATTTCACACCTTTATTCTCGACGGTGATCGCCTTCGGTTGGGCCTCAACAGCGATCTGGATTTTTCCGATGCCAGTCGTCACGAAAGCATCAGGAGAGCTTCAGCGGTCGCTCGATTGATGGTCGATGCGGGCGTCACCGTCATCGCTTCGCTTATCTCTCCTTTTCGGGCGGACAGGGATGCCGCGCGGGAATTGTTTGATGACGGCCAGTTTTTTGAAGTACACGTGGATGCGCCGCTCGCAGTCGTGGAAAGCAGGGACGTAAAGGGACTTTACAAGAAAGCTAGAGAAGGCTCCCTGCCTCTATTTACCGGGATTGGTTCGCCTTACGAGTCTCCACTCAATCCGGAGTTGCGGTTGAATACTGCGGAATTAGGGCCGAGCGAAGCTTTACAGCAGCTTTTGATGGTACTCGACGCTCGATAGCCTTCCGAAAGTCTGGCAGAATCTCTGTGGGATGGTATCGATTGGTTATGCTGTGTGCTGCGCCTGCCTCATGAGCGCTCAGGCGGCGTTTTCGCCTATGGTCGGCTATTGCGCGTAAGAAGACGACAGCGAGACGACAGTGTCGCTAGAGGTCAAGCCATCCTGGACACAACTGCACTAGCGTAGTGTGACGGTATCGTCTATCCGTGACGTGACCGTGTCATCGCGTGTGCCGAATTGCGTTGTATTTTTCTCGTAACGTACGCTATTTCAAGTTGTTGCATGAGACAATTCGCGCCGGCCATATTCCATAATATTATTCAGACACATCCTAAATGTATCGTTTGCTGCGCAGTACTTTCGGGGTTGCATTTATCGGGGGCGTAGTTCTGCTGTCGGGGTGTTCCACTCTCCCAAGTTCCGGTCCTAGCCGGGCGCAGATTACTCGCGAGGCTGACTCCGCTGTTACCAGCGGAATTCAGATCGTTGACGTAACGGATGACGTCGCGCGAAAGCTATTTGCCGAGCGTAGCGTCGGTGATTTTGCCCGTTCGCTCGGTAATAGCACATCTTTCCAGCAGCAACTCGGTGTGGGCGATACGATCGAGGTGTCGATCTGGGAAGCTCCGCCGGCCACCTTGTTTGGCGCGGAGCAACTCGAATCAAAAGGCGGTGCGAGTAATGCTCGCGTAACGGTTCTGCCGGATCAAACCATCGACGGAAGCGGCAAAATCAGTGTGCCCTTCGCGGGCGAAGTGAAGGCTGCAGGCCGGACGCCGTTCGAATTGCAACGCGACATCGCTGCAAAACTCAAGAATATTGCGCACGACCCGCAGGTGTTGGTGAAGCTCTCGCACAATGCGACTTCTTACGTGACCGTCGTGGGCGATGTGGCAAGCAGCAACAGGATGGCATTGAGTGCTCGCGGTGAGCGCGTGCTCGATGCGCTGGCGGCTGCTGGGGGTGTGAAGCAGCCTGTCGATAAGATCACCCTGCAAATTACGCGAGGCGAAACGGTTGCATCGCTGCCGCTGGAAACGGTCATTCGCGATCCTCGGCAGAATGTGCCGCTGCATGCGGGCGACGTTGTCACGGCGCTCTTTCAGCCGCTCAGTTTCATGTCTCTCGGTGCCACGGGGAAAAATCAGGAAGTCAATTTCGAAGCGCAAGGCATTACGCTCGCGCAGGCCATGGCTCGATCGGGTGGTCTGGAAGATTCGCGTTCGGATGCCATGGGTGTGTTCGTTTTCCGTATGGAAAATGCAAACGCGCTTAACTGGCCGAACCAGCCTGTTCGCACTACGGCAGACGGCAAGGTGCCTGTTATCTATCGAGTCAATCTGAAAGACCCGAATTCGTTCTTTGTCGCCCAGAGCTTCATGATGGATAACAAGGACATACTGTATGTGTCCAATGCGCCGGTCGCGGAGCTGCAAAAATTTCTGAACGTGGTCTTTTCTGTCGCCTATCCAATCGTTTACGGCGTTCAGACGTTTAGATAAGAGTAATCGCCTTTTGTGCTGAAAAAACAAAGTTGCGTAGGGCCGGAATTTAGCAACTAAAAATTAATTGGTGACGTGAATTGAGCTTTAATATCATAAAACGCCTTGCGAAGGCGGACAGGTTGTTTCTGGGGGTTGTTGTCGTACCTGTCGCAATTTCAATTCTGTATTTCGGGCTGTTGGCAAGTGATGTGTACATATCGGAATCCAGCTTTGTTATTTATAGTCAGCAGACTCAACAGTCCACGGGATTGAGTTCGTTCTTGCAGACCGCGGGGCTGAGCAATTCTTCTTCAGGGGTATACGCGGTAAGGGACTACATTCTCTCGCGTGATGCATTGGCTACCCTGGAAAAGGATATTGACGTCAGAAAAATTTACACCAATCACGATGCCGATCTGTTCAACAGGTTCGGGGGGATGTTCTGGCCGGACCGGAGCAACGAAAAGTTGCTGGACTATTATCGTCATATGATTGGCGAGGACATCGATTCGACGTCCAACATTACTACACTCAGAACCAAAGCCTATACAGCGGAAGACGCACAGCGGATAAACAGCGAATTGCTGGCTCAAAGCCAGGAGTTGGTCAACCGGTTGAATGAAAGAGCGAACAAGGACGCCGTCCGGTTCTTTGAGCAAAGCGTGACCGATGCGAAGTCAAAGGCCCAGCAGGCATCGGTGAATCTAGCCGAATTCCGGAATAAGAGAGGCGTGTTTAGTCCGGAGCCGCAGGTCACTCTCAAGGCGCAGCTGATCAGTAAATTGCAGGACGATTTAATCGTCAACGAGACGAAGCTGCATCAGCTGGAGTCGATTTCACCGCAAAATCCTCAAATTGCGGCATTGAAAATCGAGAATGCAACTCTTCAAAACCAGATTCAGAAGCAAATGGGCGAAATTACCGGGGGTAATTCGTCACTGGCAAGCAATGCGGTTGAATACGAGAAGCTCTCGCTTGACAAGGACTTCGCCGAAAAAGAATTAGCGGTCTCTCTCAGTTCTTTGGAGCAGGCGCGGATTCAAGCACAGAAGCAGCAGATGTTTCTTGAGTCTATCTCAACGCCAAGTCTGCCGGATGAAGCATTGGAGCCAAGACGAATTCGAGGAGTTCTGTCGACCTTGATGGTTGGGCTTTTGCTCTGGGGTGTGTTTAGTGTGATTTTCGCGGGAATTCGAGAGCATAATGATAGGTGAGCGCGAATTCGATTTCCTGAGAAAGGCACGCATTCAAGGGCGGGTTATATGGGCCCTTACGATGCGCGAGGTGATTACCCGCTTTGGACGAGAGGGGCTGGGAGTATTCTGGCTGCTCGCCGAACCGGCAATGTTTATTGTCGGCGTGATGATTATTTTTAGTCACATCGAGAAAAAAACAGCCTTTCCGATTGCCGAATATTTATCTATCAGTTATCCCACTTTACTGTTCTGGCGGAATGGAACCGGACGCGTAATCAAGGCGCTGGAAGTGAATCGGGCACTCTTGCATCACCAGCCTATCCGGCCAATTGATATCATTTATTCCAGAATTTTGCTGGAATTCTCAGGATCGGCAGGCGCTTTTTTTATCCTGTATATGATCCTGATCCAGTTGAATATATGTCAATGGCCAGATGATATTTTTGCAATGGTCGGTGGCTATATGCTGATCATCTGGTTTTCGTTCTGTTTCGTATTGATTATGGCGGCACTTTCTGAGCTGAGTGAGTCGATCGAGAGGGTTTCCCATATCATTCTGTACCTCATGCTTCCATTTTCAGGTGTATTCATTCCACTGGCCACGCTGCCGTCAGAGTACCGGGAAATGCTTCTCTGGTTTCCGTTGATAGATGCGGTCGAGTATTTTCGGCACGGCTATTATGGCATGAGGATGGCAACGTATTACAACATCCCGTACACGATATTTGCAATTCTTGGCTTAATGTTGTTTGCGTACGGATTAACCCGTCTTTCTATCAGAAAAATCAGCTTGCATTAACAAGAGCGATGCTAGAACTAATTGATATAAGTAAGCACTATCCGGTACACCACGGGCGTGATCGTCGATTGGTTCTCGATAAAATCAATCTGACGGTTCGGCCCGGGCAGAAATGGGGAATACTGGGGCGAAATGGTGCGGGTAAATCGACGTTGATCCGTATTATGAGCGGCTCCGATCTGCCCAATTCCGGGGTACTGAGAAAGTCGATGACAGTTTCATGGCCGTTGGCTTTCGGAGACGCGTTTCAAGGGAGCTTGACGGGCAGGGATAACGCCCGGCTTATTTCCCGGGTGTACGGGATCGATCCTTTGAGAACCATCGAATACGTGAAGCAGTTCGCGGAACTCGGCGACTACCTCAATGAACCAGTAAAAACATATTCCGCGGGTATGCGGTCGCGGTTGGCATTCGCCATTTCGATGTCAATCGAATTCGACTGCTTCCTGATCGATGAGGCGATGGCGGTTGGGGATCACCGATTCGCAAAAAAATGTGACGTCGAGCTTTTCCAGAAGCGCGGCGATAGGGCCATGGTGATTGTCACGCACCAGACAGAATTGATCGAGCAGCATTGCGACCATGCCGCGCTATTGGAAAAAGGGCGGCTCAAGATGTTTGAAAATGTAAGTGACGCGATAACAGCATATAAAGAATTGTAAAATCATGGCTAAAAATATCTACGAACTTCTCGAGTGCACATCGGAAGAATTTCTAAACGGGGCGTACAAGTATATGTTCGGCCGCGAGATTGATCGCGAGGGACGGGAGCATTATCTCGCACAGCTAGTTTCAGGCGCGAATCGTGTCGACGTTCTTTACGATCTTTCCCGTTCGTCCGAAAATAATCTCGATCACGATACTCGCTCGAGGCTCGCCAGGATATTCAAGGCAAACGGTAATATCGGAATGCCGATGCTGCGGCCATTCCGACGTCGCCGGCTTGCTAATAGCCGAGCTAAAGAAAATCTGATTGGCATCTTGTCGGCCATACGTGCGCCTGGCGCTACTGCTTTGCCAGCGAAAAGCGACCCGATAGCGACACCCAAAGCTGGCGCTGATCTCAATCATTCCACGCAGGAGCACAAGGCTCCGGTCGTGGTGCGCGCGAAAGAACCGCCGCCTAAAGCACCGGCGAGCACGCCGGTTTCACCGTCTATCAAATATCCGACTCCGGTTGATCTCGGCGCGGCACCGCTGATTTCCATCATCGTTGTGAACTACAACGGCGAAAGGCATCTGCGTGAGCTGGGCGAGTGTCTGGCAAAGCAGACCTATAAGAATTTCGAAGTCATTTTCGTCGACAATAATTCGTCGGATGAATCCATATCGGTAGCGAAAAAAGCGATATCCAAGATCAAGATCATCGCCAGTGAGAAGAATTTTGGATTTGCCGAAGCGAACAATATTGGTCAGGAAGCGGCGGCGGGTGAATTGCTGCTTCTCATGAACAATGACATCAGCTTCGGCCCCAGTTTGATCGAAGACCTTTTGCAGGGTTTCGGAGAGAGCGGCAAGAAAAATGTAGCGGCCATCATTCCAAAAATCCTGTTCTATAAGGATTTTGTGACTGTTAAGGTAACTTCCGATGATTCGTTCCGCTTGAACGAGAAGGAGTTATTCGGGCAATTGAGCGATTACAAAAAACTCATTCCCCTGACGAAGCTGCAAGACACTCATAAAGAACACCGCTTCATGGTGCCCGTTGGAACTGGCAAGCTGAAGATGACGTTGGCTTACGAACAGGCTTCGGATGCCGACATTAATGTAACGATCTCTGATTCTGAGCAATCGAAGGTCCGCATCGAATTCAAGCCAGGAAATAAAAAAATTGTCACCTTCGACTGCAAGGCTGGCAAAGCGCAGCCGATAATTAATAATGCCGGATCGTACGTTACGCATGAGGGCGAGTGCGGCGATATTGGCATCTATGAGGTGGACGAAGGCCAATACGACACCCCGAATACACGCGATGCGCTATGCGGTTGCGTTGCGCTGATCCGGCGTTCCGCTTTGGGTAATTATCCGCTATTTGCACCGGATTTCTTTGCATACTACGAAGATTCGGAGCTGTCGATTCGTCTTCGCTCGGGTGGCTGGTTGATCTACTATCATCCGACTGCCGTCGTGCGACACAAGCATGCGTCGACTAGCAGCGATAAATCGCTGCTTTTCAAACGGCTGGTCGCAAAAAATCGGCTGGGTTTCATGGCGATTCATTTTCCGCATCTTCTGGAAGCACAACTTGCCGCCGCACAGTCGAACTGGAAGCACCTGGAACATTCCGCCGCAAATGGCGTGAAGTTCGAAGATGTGGATCTCGAATTCATTCGCGGTATCCCGGATCTCAGAGTCGATACGCTAGGATTTATCGGCAGGGTCAAATCGGGGCTGATTTTTTCCCGAGGAACCAGATTGCCGTCCATCGGGATATATAACCTGTATTGGAATACCAAAGGCGGTGGCGAACTTCGAGCACTCTATCTGGCCGAAGCCCTCTCGAAATACGCCCGGGTTGACCTGATTTCAACACATGATTTCGATCTGGACGGTTTGCGCGCGTACTTCAACCTGAAACTGGAAGGCGTCAGAAAAATTATTGTAGGCGGGTTCTCGTCTCAGGATACCAAGCATTATGATGTGTTCGTTAACACGACCCATCATAGCAATCTGATTTCTCGCGCGCACTATTCGGTCTATCTGTTGAGTTTCCCGCATCGGCACGTGACACCTGAATGCCTTGCGAGTTACAACCTCATTCTGGCTAATTCCGACTTTACGGCCGAATGGACGAAGACGTATTGGGGGAACTGGGCTCCGGTCGAAGTGTTGTATCCCCCTATCGACGCCAGAGGTATCCACGCATTCAGCACGGAGCAGCGAGACAGCAATGCACGAGTGAAAAATATCCTGAGCGTCGGGCGCTTCTTCAAGAATGGGCATAACAAGCGCCAGCTTGAAATGATCGAGGTTTTCAAAAAAATCGGCCGTAAGCGGCGGGATTTCGACTGGAAGCTGACGCTCGTCGGCTCGGTGAACCTTAAGGATCCGGATTCCGTAGGCTATCTGGCCGAGCTTTATGCCGCAGCGGAAGGCGAGAATATCGAAATTCTGACAAATTGCTCGCGCAACAGACTGCTGCAATTGCTTTCCGTGACGCCTATTTACTGGCATGCGTCGGGGCTTGGCGTAGCTTCGCTCGATCCGGAATCGATGGAGCATTTCGGAATGGCGATCGCGGAAGCCATCTCGGCGGGCTGTGTCCCGGTTGCATTCTCCGGTGGTGGGATACCGGAGGTTCTTGGCGCGGAACTTTCCTCTCTGTTGTTTGCAGATGAAGACGGATTGGTTGCTAACACGGAAAGACTGATGGATCTCTTCGAGTGCTCGAGCGAGGAATTTTTTGATCTGTCCGCAATTGCCGCAGAGCAAGGGATTCGATTCGACGTGCAGCAACACAATGCAAGAATTGACTCGATATTTGCACCGCTAGTGCGTATGGCGATGGAGCGAAAAGCGAGGTTCTCATCGGTGCGCGAGTTGCAGGCGAACTGAACGGAAACGCAGCGGACTATTGCTAATAAGGGACGGCTCCTGGAAAATCGCTGTCCCTCGTCATGACGACGTGGCGAACCAGCAGGGCCAACCTGTAGCCAAATTGAAGATCGATTTATGAAAACTAACGGTGGTGTTTATCCGGGGCGTATATTTGTCGACCATTTGCCGAAGACCGCTGGTACGGCGCTCGGTGCATGGTTGCAGTCCGCGCTAGGAAAAGGCTGTGTTTCCGATACCGCACTGGGAAACCACCAGGAAGTCATTCGACGTTTCGGGGGGCGATATTCCGTCATCCTTTCGCACACGCATTTTTCCGGCGAAGATCTGGACCCGCGATATGAATATATAACCTGCTTGCGGGAACCGGTCGACCGAGCGGTGAGTTGGCTATTTTTCATTGTGCAGAATCATGTTCCTGACGAGGCACCGGAGATATTCGCGGCCGCGCAACGGATCTTGAATGTCTCGGAGGAGCAATCGGAGATCAACGAGGGCGATCTCTATCTGCTGAGACAACATGTACAGCATTATGTCGATCACTTTTATGAAATTTGCCCGGGGCAAGGTTCGCGAGTAGATGTCGCGATCGGAAATTTTTTGAAATACGCCGTTTGGGGCTTCCAGGAGGAAATGGGCGCACTGGTGAGTGATATCGCACGCCTGATCGGCCTGGAGCCGCCGGCAGCGTTGTCCAAGGTGAACATCACTAAGAGCCGGCCAGATGTCGAAAATATCTCTCCCGCGCTGAGGCGGAAGCTGGAATCGGCTTTTTCCGAAGATATTATTTTTTATAACATCCTGAAGAAGAAATACGCCGAGCGCAGCGTTGTTGCTACGGAGAGCTCGCCGCGCAGGTGGGATAGCTGGGGTGGCCTGAAATCATTCGATGATCGCTGGCGGGAAGATTTTATTCTTGTGAGCAGCGGCTTGCGTGGAAAGCAGGTTTGGGGTGAGTTGCTGACTTTCGATTTGACGTTCTCGGTCGCCAGTGGATTGAGCGCACCCAGATTCAAGTTCTCCATCTATGACGAGAGCGATGGAGAAGCCTTTTCAGAATTCAATGCCATTGAGTTCGATGAAGGCGATCTTTCCGGCGGAGGTGTTTGCGAAATGCATTTCACGTTCTGTGCGAATTTCCCCGAGGGGCGGTATTACGTTAACGCCGAGATTTTCGACCGGAATGTCTGCATCGCCAAGCTGAATCGTATCCGTGGCTTTAGAGTGGGCATTTCCAGGGAACGTGAGCAAGCCGGATACCTTCCTGTTACCCGGAGCGCCAGGTTTTCGAAGAGCCGGAGTCAGCCCTTTTTGTTCGTGAATGACGGAAGCGGGCGAATCGCTACGCACAATGCTCCAGCCAAAGTCAGTGCGAGGCAGCCGTTCGACGTGGCGATCGAGTTGGCCAACGACAGCGCGCAAGATTGGACCGGATTTGAACGGTATCCGATCAGCATATCCTATAGATGGCTGTCTAGCGACAAGTCAGTGGTTGTGCGCGATGGCCTCAGGACGCCGTTCCCTGCATCTCACCTGAACCGGGGATCTTCCGTTCAAACGAATCTCAAGGTACGCGCTCCCGAGAAACCCGGGACCTACATTTTGCAGATAGTCCCAGTGCAAGAGATGATTTGCTGGTTCGATGAACGAGGTTTCATCTGTCAGGATATCGAGGTCGAGGTGATCGGAGAATTGAGCATCAAGCGGGCTTCAGGCCAACCGGTGGGCGTACCGGATTGAGCCGCAATATTAAATTCGTGGATTTTAGATGCCGCTTTCACAGAAGAACGATACGAGCGATCCATTAGTCGTGGTTGATTTGCGGGCAGCGCTGGACGGGTTCTATGGCATTCCGCAGGAGAACCGGTTGCTGTTTAGCGCGCTGCTCGGCTGCAATATGCGTCTGCGTGGATTGATTCAAATGTCCAGGCGCATCACGAAAGGCGGCGTGGTCGCGGGAAAAGCGATTGCTGACGGAGATCGGCTGCACCGGTTTTCGCAGGTGGTCGTGTCGGTGCGTGGCAAAACCTATTTTGACTGGAAGACTGCCGTTATCGACGCCGCGACAGCTTTGCGCATCAAGTTCCGATTGCATGTTGGCGCATTTTTCTTCGGTAAGCCAATAAAACTGAAGTCCTTTGAAACCCGTCATTTTCGCGATTTCGTATGGCAGCATATTTTTTCGAGGAGCGTGCCTGCCAGCGAGCGCGAGAAAGTACTGGGTGCGGACCATTTCATCTGCCCGGTGCCCTGGCGGTGGATGCACGAATCCGGTATCAGCCGGGCATTGTTTTTGAAGAAATCACGCTACCCCGTTATCGATACCTCGGGTATCGACGTCCTGATCGTGCAAACGCCTTACCCGGGGCGTGTCAGAAAGGGTACGGCGCTCGTCGTTCACTATCACGATGCGTTGCCGCTTCTGATGCCGCACACCATCTCGGATCGCGCGTTCCACGAGGCCAGTCATTTTCACGCGTTGGCGGCAAACGTACGTGACGGTGCCTGGTTCGTCTGTGTTTCGGAAGCGACGCGGCAGGATTTGATCACGCTTTTTCCGGAGGCTGAGGCTCGATCGGTCACGATCCATAATATCCTGCCCTCTCACTATTTCCCCAGCAGTCTGGAGAAGGATGGCGTTGGTGGAATAGTTCGCCGCTACCTGCATGGGAACTTCGAAACGAAAGATGGCAAGAATAAGTGGAATCTGGCAAAGCGGTTCAACTCGGAGCCCGAAAAATCAGAGTTCTACTCGAAGAGATTCGGGCAGGGAGCGCGATTCCTGTTAATGGTATCGACTCTGGAGCCGCGCAAGAATCACATGCGATTGCTGGAGGCCTGGCAGTCACTTCGTGAAACACTCGCTCCCGATCTCGGGCTTGTTTTCGTTGGCCATGTCGGTTGGGACTATAGCGCGACGCTGGACGCGTGCGTTCCAGCCGTGGAGCAAGGTGGTCTTGTCATGTTGCAGGGTGTGCCGGCGCCGTATCTGAGAGCGCTGTACCGCGAGGCATTGCTGACGGTATGTCCGAGTGTTGGAGAGGGTTTTGATTTTTCCGGCGTGGAGGCCATGCGCTGTGGTGGCGTGATCGTCGCGTCGGATATCCCGGTACATCGGGAGATCTATGGCGACGCGTCCGAATATTTCGATCCATACGATTCCGAGGCGCTGAAAAATAAGCTTGGCTATCTGATCTGCGATGAAGGCGCTGAAGAGCGTCGCGAACATTTGCGAGCGGTGGGAAGAGAGCAGAGCATGCGTTATCTCAACGAAAACATTCAGCCGCAATGGGCCAGTTTTCTGGATCGTGTGGTGGCCGAGCAGCGGGGCGGATCGAAAGCAGGAGATGCGGTGCGAAGATCTCTGCAACCCGTGATGGACCCGCTCCCGGAAGGCGAGTCTGTCTGAGCGTCGGAAGTTCTGGAGGCGGCCCGCAGTATTCGTCTTGCCGATGCGTGAAGGCTTTGTCTGAGCGCATCGGCGTGTCGTTATGGGTTTGTAGGAATTGGGTCGGTGAGTTGAATGATCTGGCGAAGTGATCTGTGATACTTTAGCCGGATGGATTTCAGCCTTGGGCCAAGGCAAGAGTGATCGTATTCTCTGGGAACATTGAAATCGATCTTCCGGCTAATCCGTCGGGGAGGTTCCGTGACCCCTTGGGTTAAGCTTGCTAAAACGAGTTATATATGAAAGAGCAGTACATCAAACGCCTATATCGCGGCGTTCTCATGAGAGAGGCTGATGCCGACGGGTTGGCAGCGCATCTTCGACACGGTGAAGAGTACCCGTCATTCGAGTTCGCCTCAGAGCTTCTCGATCTGTTTCTCGAATCGAATGAGCGGCAGGAGCTCGAGAGAAAAATTGCTCTGAGATCGTCTCTCGATCTCGCTCTGGACAATGTTCCGGGTTATTCCAGCGTCATCTCGATCGGCTCGCATTGCGTCACGGCGGGCGAAATAAAGCGCTTTGGGCTGAAAAAATCATCGTATCCGTTCGATTGGATATTCTCGAACGTCGCAATGGTGGCCGATTGCATTAAGGACGATTTTGAAAAATTTCTGGATCGCCGCTATCACAAGGCTGTTCCGGTCGAGGAGCGGCGTTTCAGGAACGCGAACTATTGCCAGCACACCTATTATCTGGAGAGGTTCGGAATAAATTTTGTCTTCAACCACAGGGACATAACCTCGGACGAGGACTTTGCCTATTACAGCCGTTGTGTCGAGCGGTTTCGCGCCGTCCTGAACGGGAACGAGCCAACGCTTTTTTTGGGGCTGGTTGGAGAGTCCTTCCCGGCGGAGCATTTTGATCATCTGTCATCTGTGCTCGACCGTTATGAACATATTGATCTGGCGTTATTGAGCGTTTCCCCGCGGGGCGGTCTATCGCCTTCGATCCAGCCAAGGCATAGGCGTAAGCGGGACCAGCTCTTCGACTTCCAGTCGCTGGGGCGCATGGGTCCGAATCGTCTGGAGCATGGCGTTGACGAAATGATCTTGCGGGAGTTTCTAAAAAACTTCGCGATTGCGTAACGGACTCGTAGGGTTGGGGAACTATCGGGACTCGCCGGCTCTGTCGGAAGAGGGTGCCTACAGAAACGGTGTTCCTAGAGTCCCCGTGAACCTGGTTTCACGTTGCAGAAGTTATACCGCAACCGACCTGTCCTACGTTCAGATGTCTCCCGTCTGCTGATGTGGCAAAGCAGGCAGCGGCGGGTTATCGCTATCGGATAGAGCGTGCGTCATCTATGTGCGTATGCTTCCAACAACTATCCCTTATTTTTTATCCCGTATTGCTGTATTCTCCGTTCTTGCCTAGACCAGCAACCCACTATTCAAACGATACCAAGGTCCCGGGAGAAGTCCGCGCCGCCAACGCGGTCTTTCAACAAAACCCGGACCGCTTTCGACGCACTTGATATGCACCGTTCCTTTCTTGCCTTGCAAGGCACGGCTTCTCCTTTTTTTAGCCGGCTCGCCGTTGCATTGCGCGAACGTGGTCATACTCTCGGTCGGGTTAATTTCTGCGGCGGTGATTTGGCGTATGCCGGTAATGGCGAGGCGTGGAATTTCGATCGCACCTCGGCGGAATTAAATGACTGGTATGCAAAAAGATTAAAAACTGCAAATTTCACCGACGTAATAATGTTTGGTGACTGCCGCGAGATTCATCGCCCGATCCACCCGATCGCCGAAACTCACGGCCTGCGTGTCCACGTATTCGAAGAAGGCTACGTCCGCCCGCACTGGCTGACATTGGAACAGTACGGCGTCAACGGCCGCTCGCAATTACCGCGCGATCCCGCCTGGTACCTGGCGCAACGCCGTTTCACGCCGCCTAGCCCAGCGGGACGACATACTGGCTACAACCTCTTCGAACGCGCATTCCACGACATCCGCTACCGGGCGGCCAACGCGCTGTTCGCGCCGCGCTTTCCGCACTACCGCAGCCATCGTCCGAGAAACGGCTTCTTCGAATACGCGGGCCTCGCGGCGCGCGCATTGCGTCAGCGTCAGCATCACAAAGTCTCCGATCAGGTTACCCGGGAACTGCTCGACGCGAAGCAGCGGTACTACATCTTTCCGCTGCAACTGAATTCGGATGCGCAGATCGTCGTGCACTCGCCATTCGAGGGCGTGCGCCAAGCTATCAGCAAAGTCCTGACGTCGTTCGCGACGTACGCGCCGGCGGACACCTGCCTTGTCATCAAGAATCATCCGCTCGATACCGGCCTGATCGACCACCGCAGTCACGCGCTGAAACTCGCACGCGACCTCGGCATTGCCGAGCGCCTGCGTTTCATCGACGCCGGCCATCTGCCGACGCTGCTCGACAATGCGCGCGGCGTGGTCGTGGTGAACAGCACGGTGGGTCTGTCGGCGCTGCATCACCGCCGTCCGTTGATGGCGCTGGGCACGGCCATCTACAACATGCCCGGCCTGACCTGGCAAGGTTCGCTCGACGATTTCTGGCGCGACGCCGAGCAACCGGACATGAACTTGTACCAGGCCTTTCTCGACTACGTCGTGCATCACACGCAGATCAACGGCGACTTCTATACGAAGACCGGCATCGCGATGGCCGTAGCCGGCGCGGTGCAACGCCTGGAGGCCACCGAGCATGCATAAAGCCGCGCCGCGCCAGATCGTGATCACCGGCGCGAGTGCCGGTCTCGGCTGCGCGCTCGCGTTGGCTTATGCCGCGCCGGGCGTCGTGCTGGGCCTCGTCGGGCGCGACGCCGAGCGCCTCGAAGCGTCGGCGCAAGCCTGCCGCGCAAAAGGCGCGCAAGTGCAGACCGGCCTGATAGACGTGCGCGATGCCCACGCCATGCAAAGCTGGCTGCATCGATTCGACGACGCACACCCGATCGACCTGCTCATCGCCAACGCCGGCGCTGCCAGCACGCTTGCATCGCCGGCCGACTGGGAAGATCTGGAGCGCACGGCGGCGATCGTCGACACCAACTTCTACGGCACGATGCACGCAGCACTGCCGGTCATCGCCCGCATGCGTGCGCGCAAACACGGCCAGATCGCGTTGATCAGCTCGCTCGCCGCGTTGCGCGGCATGGCGATTTCTCCGGCCTATTGCGCGAGCAAAGCGGCGCTCAAGGCCTACGGCGATTCGGTCCGTCCGCTGCTGTCGCGAGACGGCATTCGCATGTCGATCGTTCTGCCAGGCTTCGTGAAGACCGCAATGAGCGACGTGTTCCCCGGCGACAAGCCGTTCCTCTGGTCCGCCGACAAAGCAGCCCGGCACATCCAGCACAAACTGGCGGCAGGTCGCACGGAAATCGCGTTTCCGGGCCTGCTCGCATTCGGCATGCGGCTCTTGCCGTTGCTGCCCGCAGCGCTCGCCGACGCGATTCTCGGTGGCCTGTCGTATCTGCCGCGCGAGGAGCATTGAGTGAACGCGATGCTCGCGCTCGACTTCGCTGCCGCGGCCGGCGTCGCGCTTCTGCCTGAAGCGCTTGCGAAGCCGCGCGCGTCGTTGCGCCGCTTGCCGCTCGCGTTCGCGCTGCACGTCGCGGCGATCGGATTCATCTGCACATGTCTCGTGCTGCTTACCGGGCGCGTGCGCTTTGCAGCCTTCGTTGCGATCGCCTTGGTGGCGCTGCTGGCGGGCGTCAGCAACGCGAAATACACGTCGCTGCGCGAGCCTTTCGTGTTTACCGATCTGAGCCTTTTCAGCCAGCTTTTCGCTCATCCGCGTCTTTATCTGCCGTTTCTGAGCGCCGGTACCGTTGCGGCAATCGTGCTCGGCGCCGTCGTGGTGGTCGCGGCGTTTCTGGCGGACGCACCACTGCCGCATCGGCCCACGGGCGCGCTGCTGCTTGCCGCCGGCGCGTGCCTGTCCGCCGCTTACGCGTGCGCCGCGCGTTTGCCGCTTACGCTGCATGCCGCCGACGATCAGCGACGCCACGGATTTTTCGCGGTTTTAATCGCGTATCTGCTGAACGGCATGAGGCCGGCCACCGCACGACAATTGCGCGCCGCGCTCGCCGCCGGCCCGTTCGCCAAGGGCATGCCGATGACGACGCCCGACGTCATCCTGATCCAGAGCGAGTCCTTTTTCGACGCGCGGCGTCTGTCCCTGGCCATCGATCCATCGATCCTGCGCAACTTCGATACGGCGCGCCGCGAGTCGGTGCAGCACGGTGAACTCACGGTGCCCGCGTGGGGCGCGAATACGATGCGCACGGAATTCGCGGTGCTGACGGGCGCCGATCAGGACCGGCTCGGCTACGCGCGCTTCTATCCGTATGCGTTCGTGCGGCGCGCGAGCATGTCGCTTGCGTCATGGTTCAAGCGTGGCGGCTACCAAACCCTGGCGATTCACCCGTATTACGCGGATTTCTTCGGCCGCGCGCGGGCGTTCAGGCATCTTCAGATCGACCGGTTCGTCGACATCGAGGCATTCGCCGACGCGCCGCGCGCGGGCCCTTATGTTGCCGACATGGCGGTTGCCGACGCGATCATCGACGCACTCGACGAAACACGTGCCGACCCCGCGTTCATCTTTTCGATGACGATGGAAAACCACGGCCCGCTGCATCTGGAAACAGTGCAGGCGGGCGAAAGCACGGCCTTTCACTCGCTTGGCGACGCTGCGCAGTGGCGCGATCTGACCGCTTATCTGCGCCACCTCGCCAACGCCGACGCGATGCTGGGCCGCCTGCTCGCCGCGCTGCGCGCGCGGCGCCGCGAGACGGTGCTGTGTTTTTACGGCGATCACGTGCCGGCGCTTTCGCATGTCTATGCGGCGCTCGGCAAGGAGCCGGCTTGCAGCGACTACTTTATCTGGCGCAACTACGGCGATGCGTCGGCGACCCGGGAAGATCTGAGCGCGGGGCAACTCGGTGTCGCGCTCGTCAAGGCGCTTGCGCCGGCGATACCGGGCGAGACACCAGCGCGTAGCCTGCACACGACAGAAGAACGATGAAGAAACAGATTGCGATTGTGGGGATGGCCTGCCGCTTCCCAGGCCATGTACAAAGTCCGGAAGATTTCTGGGCATTGCTGCGCGATGAAAAAGACGCGGTCACGCAAGTGCCGGCCGACCGTTTCGGCACGGAGTTTTACCGGCATCCGTCGAAGCGCGAGGCGGGCAAGAGCTATACGTTTTCCGCCGGCGTACTCGACGACGTCGCCGGTTTCGATGCGTCGTTCTTCGGTATTTCACCGCGTGAAGCGCAGCAGATGGACCCGCAGCAACGTCTGCTGCTCGAACTCGCCTGGGAAACCTTCGAGGATGCGGGCGTGCGTCCGCGCGAGATGGAAGGCAGCAACTGCGCGGTGTATGTCGGCGTCGCGAGTCCGGACTACGGCAACCGTTTCGTCGACGATCTGAACGCAATTGATCCTTATTCGGCAACGGGCAACACGCTCAGCATCGCGTCGAACCGTCTGTCGTATCTGTTCGATCTGCGCGGGCCGAGCGTGTCGGTCGACACCGCCTGCTCGTCGTCGCTGGTCGCGCTGCACCAGGCGTGTCAGGCGCTGCAGGCGGGCGACGCCGACGTGGCGCTCGCGGGCGGTGTCAATCTGCTGCTGCATCCGTTCGGTTTCGTGACGTTCTCGAAGGCCTCGATGCTGTCGCCGCGTGGCCGCTGCCGCGCGTTCGACGCCACGGGCGACGGTTATGTCCGCTCGGAAGGCGGCGCGCTCGTCATGCTGAAGACGCTGGAGCGCGCCCTGGCCGACGGCGATACGATCCACGCGGTGATTGCCGGTACGGGCGTGAACTCGGATGGCTATTCGCAGGGCGGCATCAGCGTGCCGGGCGCGGCGACCCAGGCGGCGCTGCTGCGCATGGTCTACCAGCGCGCCGGCGTCGATCCGCGTTCGCTCGCTTATGTCGAGGCGCACGGCACCGGCACCGCGGTCGGCGATCCGATCGAGGCGCGTGCGTTGATGGAGGTCGCGTCGGCGGGGCGGCCGGCCGATCGGCCGCTGCTGATCGGTTCCGTGAAAACCAATGTCGGGCACCTTGAAACCGCTTCGGGCATGGCGGGTTTGATCAAGGCGATCCTGTGCCTGAAACATCGCGCGGTGCCGAAAACGCTGCATTTCGAAACCCCCAATCCGGCGATCGATTTCGTCGGCGGCCGGTTGCGCGTGGTCGATCGTTTGACGTCGCTCGAATCGCCCGATGGGGCCGCCGAGCCGCTCGTGGTCGGCGTCAACTCGTTCGGTTTCGGCGGCACGAACGCGCATGTCGTGCTGCGCGAAGCGCCTGCCGCGCCCCCCGCGGCTGCAATCAAAGCGGAAGCCGACGAAGCCGGCGGAACGCCGCTGCCGCTCATTCTGTCGACGCGCGCCGCGGCCGCGTTGCCGCAACTCGCAGCTCGCTATCTGAGCGCGCTCGATAACGGCACGCCGTGGAATCTGCTGGCAGCCAACGCCGCGCACCGGCGTCAATGGCTCAAGCACCGCGCGATCGTCGCGCCGTCGACAGACGCTGAAGCTCGGGCGGCGCTCGCCGCGCTGACCGAGGCGGCATCGGAGCACACGGAAGCGGTGCTCGTGCGCGGTGAAGCACCTGGCGACGACGGCCGCCTCGCGCTCGTGTTTTCCGGCAACGGTTCGCAGTGGGCCGGCATGGGCAAGCAGTTGCTCGACCAGGAGCCCGTATTCGCCGCCGCGCTCGAGGAACTCGACGCACTCTGGCGCGCTGACGGCAGCCCTTCGTTGCTCGACGTGTTGCGCGAAGGTGTGGGCGTCGAATGTCTTGCCGCCACCGAGCATGCGCAGCCGCTGCTGTTCGCGATTCAGGTCGGCGTGGTGCGCGTGCTCGACGCGCGCGGTGTGGTGTATGACGTGTGCGTCGGCCATAGCGTCGGCGAAGTCGCGGCGGCGTGGGCGGCGGGGGCGTTGACGCTGGAGCAGGCCGTGCACGTGATCCGGATTCGCAGTCGCGCGCAGGCGAGCACGCGTGGCGCCGGCAGAATGGCGGCCGCGGGTCTCGGCGAAGCGGCGATGCGTACGCTGATCGAGCAGGCGGGGCTGGACACGACGGTGGAAATCGCCGGCGTCAATAGCCCGCAGGCGGTGACGCTTGCCGGCCCGCTCGATGCGCTGCAAACGCTCGACGCCGCGGTGAAAGCGGGCGGCCGTTTCTTCCAGATGCTCGATCTCGACTACGCGTTCCACAGCCGACAGATGGACCCGATCGAATCGGACGTGCTCACGGGCCTTGCGGACCTCGCGCCGAATGCCGCCACGCGCAGCTTCGTCTCGACGGTGACGGGGGGCGAGCTCGCGGGTAGCGAGCTGGACGCGCGTTACTGGTGGCGCAATATCCGCGAGCCGGTGCGTTTCGGCGAGGCTATCGCGCGAATTGCCGAAAAGGGTGTGCGCCTGTTCCTCGAAATCGGCCCGCATTCGATTCTGCGCACTTACGTGACGCAAACGCTCGACGAGGCGCGCATCGCCGGTCGCTCGCTGCCGACGCTCAAGCGCCAGCACGACGACGCAAAGATGCTGCATAACGCGATCTACGCCATGGTCGCAAACGGCGTACACGTAAGCGTCGACTGTTTCGCTCCATCAGGCAAACGTGTGCGTCTGCCGTCCTATCCCTGGCAGCACGAGCGCCATTGGCTTGGCCCGACCGCCGAGGCTTATAACCTCGTCAACCGGCGCCGCGAACATCCGCTGCTCGGTTATCGTCTGCGTGAACATGCGCTCGCATGGGAAAACCAGCTCGATCCCGCGAGCCTGCCGATGCTTGCCGATCACGTGGTCGACGGCGGCGCGGCGTTTCCCGGCGCGGGCTACGTGGAGATGGCGCTGGCTGCCGCGCGCGTGCATTTCGGCACGACGAGCTGTGCGGTCGAAAATATTGAAATCCGTCTGCCGGTCGTATTTCAGCCGCAGCATGCGAAGCTGTTTCGCTTCACCGTCGACGTGCGCACTGCGGGCTTCACGATCGAAACGCGCGATCGCATGTCCGACGAGGCGTGGTCACTGAACGTCACGGGGCGTCTGCTCGCCAGCGGTTGCGCGCTGGGCGCGGGTAGCGGGCGTGATGGAAACGGCACGGCGCACACTTTGCCTTGCACCGCGATGATCGATCTGCTGGCGCGGCCGGCAATGTCCGGTGACGCGTTGTATGCGAACACCGCCGCGATCGGCCTGAGCTATGGACCCGCGTTCCGCTGGGTGCGCGCGGTGCATGTCGATGCGAACGCCGCTATCGCACTCGCCGAAGTGGAAATGCCGGCCGTGCTCGCACAATCTGCCGAGGCCGCCAATGCGTATGCGCTGCATCCGGCGCTGATGGACAGCGGGTTTCATCCACTATTCGCCCTGCTCGCCTCGGAGCAGGGCGAGGCCGGGCAGGCGGCCTATGTTCCGGTGCAAATGGGCCGCATCGACTATCTGCGCGGCGATGCTGTCCACTACGTGCTTGCGCGCATCGAGCGGCGCAGTCCGCATTCGGTCGTCGCGTCGTTCGAATTGGCCGATGCGCAAGGCGTGATCGTCGCGCGTCTGAGTGCGTGCCGGTTCCGCCGCGTCGATTTGATGGGCCGGCGTCAGCAGGCGCCCGGACACTACACGTATATCGTCGAAGCCAAACCGCTCGCCGGCGATGTCGACGCGCACACCTTGCCCAGGCCGGCCGCATTGCTCGCGGACGCGACCACGGCTCTCGCCGAGCGAGAGGACGAAGCGCGCCGACACCTGCATTTGACGGAGATGCTGCCGTTGCTCGACGTGCTCGCGGGCGCGTACGCATTGCGCGCACTCGATGCGTTGAACGTGTTCGAACAGCCGGCGCTGCCCGACTGCGCGAACCCCGTATTGCTGGCTCGACTCGCGCAGATCGCCGTCGAAGACGGGCTCGCGCGATACGACGGCACGCGTCTCGTACGCGACGACGAGGCCTGCGCGAACCTGCCCGGCATCGACGAGTTGTGGCGGGACATGCTGGCGCAGTCGCCCACGCACGTCGCGGAGCTGACGCTGCTCGCACACTGCGGTGCGGCGTTGCCCGCGGTGTTACGCGGCGAGGTGAGCGGGGCGCAGATTCTGCCGTCCGCGCGCAGCAGCCTCGTCGAGCATTTCTTCGAGGCGTCGCCGACATGGGCGCATGTAAACGCGCTGACCGGCGCATGCCTGCATCGGCTGATCGAAGGCTGGAGCGAGCCGCGCCGCCTGCGTGTGCTCGAACTCGATTCGCCGCTGAGCGACGTGTTGCAACCGCTTGCGGTGCACATGCCCGCTTCGCGTTGCGACTATACGATCGCGGGTACGCGTGAGCAGTTGAGCGGCTTCGATGCCGGCGAGCATCCGTCGCTGCGTATCGCAACCGTCGAGTTCGGCGCGACACCGCAGCTTTCGGGCGTGGACGCAAGCGAACGCTACGACGTCGTCGTGGCAAGCCATGTGCTGGCCGAGCAGAGCGAGCCGCGTGCGTTGCTGGCCGCGTTGCGCGGCTGGCTGGCTCCGGGCGCCCTGGTCATCGTCGCGGAGCCGCGCAACAGCCGTTTCGCCGATATCGTCTTCGACCTCGACGCGCACGCCGCGCTCGCTCACGCGCGGCGCGCGGCATGGCTGTCGCCGCAGGCGCTGACGCAGCTATTCAAGGACGCGGGCTTCGAACAGGTCGCGCGATATGCGGAGCTCGGGCTCGATCTCGAGGGGGCGCCCACACTGCTGGTCGCGCGCGCGCCGCTGGCGGTTGCGGATGCGGTCGAGGCGAGCCAGGTCCGCCCATTGCCCACGCATTGGTCGCTGCTGTGCGCAACGCCGAACGCCGTCGCTGATACCTTGGCCGCGGCGCTGCAAGCGGCCGGTCACACCGCGTCGAGCGCCACGCTGCAAGCGGTGCATCACGATATCAGCAAACTGGCGACGCCGATGGGTGCCGCGTGTCACGTCGTGTTCATCGCGCCGGACGAGCCGTTGTCCGCCGCGGCCGACGGCGCCGAAGTCATGCGCGCGCAGCAGCAGACCACGCTTGCGCTCGCTCGGCTCGTGCGCGATCTGGCCGCGGTGTCGGACGTGATCCGGCCGCAACTCTGGATCATCACGCGCGGCGGTGCGCCCGTCGCGGCGCCATTCACCGATGCCGCAGCGTTGCGTCCCGAGCAGGCCGCGCTGTGGGGGCTCGGCCGCGTGCTGGCCAACGAACATCCCGAACTGGCGTGCCGCCTGATCGACGTATCCCCGGCGAAGGGCGACGCAGCCGCTCTGCTTGCGCGCGAATTGCTGATGTCCGACGGCGAGGAAGAAGTGCTGCTGACGGCGCATGGCCGTTACGTGACGCGGATGTTGCCGGCGGCGAACGCGGCGTTGCGCGGCACGGCAGCCGAACCGCTGCGCGCGCGCAACGAAGCGGCGGTGCTGGGTTTCGCGTCGCCGGGTTCGTTGCGCAATCTCGAATGGTTCGCGCTGCCGCCTCGCGAACTCGCGGCGGATGAAGTGGAAATCGAGCCGGTCGCAACGGGTCTGAATTTCCGCGACGTGATGTACGCGATGGGTCTGCTCTCGGACGAAGCGGTCGAAAACGGCTTCGCGGGCGCGACGATCGGCATGGAACTGTCCGGGCGTGTCACGCGGGTTGGCGCTCGCGTGCAGAACTTCGCGGCGGGCGATGCCGTGCTCGGCTTTGCACCCGCGTCGTTCGCGAGCCGTGTGTACACGAAAGCGGAGGCGATCGCGCACAAGCCTGTGCGTCTCACGTTCGAAGAGGCGGCGACGGTGCCGACCACATTCTTCACCGCGTACTACGCCTTGTGCGAGCTGGCGCGTTTGCGGCGTGGCGAGCGGGTGCTCGTGCATGGGGCCGCGGGCGGCGTGGGGATCGCGGCGATACAGCTCGCGAAGCATCTGGGCGCGGAGGTGTTTGCCACGGCGGGCAGCCGCGAGAAGCGTGAGTTCGTGCGTCTGCTCGGCGCGGACCACGTGCTCGACTCGCGCAGCCTCGCGTTTGCCGACGAAATCCACGAGCGCACGCAAGGCGCGGGCGTCGACATCGTGCTCAATTCGCTGGCCGGGGAAGCGATGGTGCGCAGTATCGACACGCTGCGTCCGTTTGGCCGTTTCCTTGAACTCGGCAAGCGTGATTTCTATGAAAACAGCCGCATCGGGCTCAGGCCGTTCCGCAACAACATCAGCTATTTCGGCATCGATGCCGACCAGTTGATGAGTGCGCTGCCGGAACTCACCGCGCGTCTGTTCGACGACGTGATGCGGCTGTTCGCGGACGGCACGCTGCATCCGCTGCCCTATCGCGCATTTGCGGCCGAGCGCGTTGAAGAGGCCTTCCGCCACATGCAGCAGGCGCGGCAGATCGGCAAGATTCTCGTCACGTATCCGGCTGGTACGCCGAGCCCCGCGCGGCCCATCGAAGAGGCGCTCGCGCTGCAACTCGATCCGGCCGCCGCGTATCTGATCGTCGGCGGCACGGGCGGGCTCGGTTTCGCCACGGCGCGCTGGATGCTGTCGCGCGGTGCGCGTCATCTCACGCTGGCAAGCCGCTCCGGCGTCCTTGCGCCGGAACTCGCCGGCGAAGTCGCGAGCTGGCAGGCGCAGACCGGCGCAGAAGTGAGCACGGTGGCGTGCGATGTCACCGACGCGGGCGCGCTCGACGCGTTGCTCGCGGATATCGCGCAACGCGGCACGCCGCTCAAAGGCGTGCTGCACTCGGCGATGGTCATCGACGATGGTCTCGTGCGCAATCTCGACGACGAGCGTTTTACCGCGGTGCTCGCGCCGAAGGTTGCCGGCGCGTGGAATCTGCATCGCGCGACGCTCGGCATGAAACTCGATTGCTTCGTGCTCTATTCGTCGGCGACGACCTTCCTCGGCAATCCGGGACAATCGAGTTACGTGGCGGCGAACAGCTTCCTCGAAGCGCTGGTCGCGCAGCGTCGCGCAGCCGGTTTGCTGGGGACCTGCATGGCGTGGGGGCCGCTCGACGACGTCGGTTTCCTCGCGCGCAATGCGGGGACGCGTGAAGCATTGCAGGCGCGTATTGGCGGCGTGTCGATCACGTCGGCTGAAGCGCTCGCGGCACTCGAACGCGCGCTGGTCGGCATGACCGCGGGCGAGGCCGTGGTGCGGCTCGACTGGCAGGCGCTCGCGCTGGGCATGCCGGCGGCGCGTGCGCATCGCTATGCCGAACTGCACGCGCGCGGCAGCCATGAACCGGCGCGTCAGGGCAGCGTGCAGATGCGTGAACAGATCGCGGGTATGCCGCTCGCCGATGCGTTGCGTCTGGTCGAGGAAACGCTGCAGGCGCAGATTGCGCGAATCCTGCACATGTCGCCGGAAAAAATCGAAACCGGTCGCTCGATTCTCGACATGGGCATGGATTCGTTGATGGGCATGGAGCTCGGGATGGCGGTCGAGGAGCGCTTCGAGGTCAAGCTGTCGATCATGACGATGGCCGAAGGCGCGACCGTGCATTCGCTCGCGCAACGGATCGTCGAATCGATCCAGACGCACGGCGAGACAGCCGAGCCGGGAGGCGGCGCGGCGCAGATGGCCGCGCAAGTTGCGGCGGTTGCCGCGCAGCATGCGCTTGACGTCGGCACGCATGCGCTGGCCGACGTGGCCGATGCGTTGTCGGCGCAGAGCGCCGTGCCGGAGCTGCTCTGATGCACGCGCCCGCGGGCTGGAGCCATCGGGAGGGAACGCTCGCGCGCGAGCTCGTGCTGAGTGGTCATGGGCTGCACACCGGCCGCCGCGTGAACGTGCGCGTTTTGCCTGGCACGTCGAACAGTCCACGAAGCATCGTGTTTCGACGCGTGCAGCAGGGCAAGGTGCTCGCCGAATTCGCAGTGAGCCCGGCATGGCGGCGCGCTCAGCCGCTGTGCACGATGCTGGAGTCGGCCGGGGGCGTGCGCGTGCGCACGGTCGAGCACCTGCTCGCGTCGTTGCTGGCGTGTGAAATCGATCGCGCGACGGTCGAGCTGGACGCCGAGGAAGTGCCGATTCTCGACGGCAGCGCGCAACCCTGGCTCGACGCCATTCGCGCGTGCGGACGCGTCGAGTTGCCTGAGGCGAAGCGTTTCATTCGCGTACTGCGTCCCGTCGAAATCGTGGACGACGCGGGCACGCGCGACGAACGCAGCCTGTCGGTCGAACCCGCGTCCGCCTATGAAATGACCGTGCGCAATGACCTGAAAGGCTTTGGCGAATTGCGCTGGGATGGCGCGCTAACGCCGGCGAGTTTTGCCGGCGAGATTGCGCCGTCGCGTTCGTATGGGCGCGTCAAATGGGCGATTCCCGCGATTCTCGCCGGTTACGTGCGCGGCATGCCGATTCTGCGCGGCGCGCGGTTGTCCTGTACCGCGGCGATCGTTGGCAATCGCGTGCTGGGCGGCATGCGCGTACCCGACGAATTCGTCCGGCACCGGGTACTCGATCTGGTCGGTGACATGGCAATGGCCGGTGCGCCGTTGCTCGGCCGCGTACGCGCGCTGCGGCCAAGCCATGAAATGAACTACCGGCTCGTTGCCGCGCTGCTCGCCGATTGCGATGCGTGGGAATGGGCCGAATTCGCGAGCTGAACGGGCTCGCACACGGGATGAGCGAAACACTATGGGACTGGGCGATCACCTTCGTCAGCAACTCGCCGCGAAGGCATTGAAGCGGCAACTGGAACGCGTGTCCGAAGAAGCGGATACGCCGGGCGTGCCGCTCCCGGCCGCAGGTGCCGGCGCAGCGCGGGATGCCGCGCGGGATGCCGCGCGCGCCGAACTGTGCCGCTTCGAAAGCATGCCTGGTTATCAGCAGGTCGAAATATTGCGCCAGATGGGCGACACGCTGCGGGTGCAGTCGCCTTTCTTCCGCGTGCACGAAGGCGTGGCGGGGGCGACGACGCGGATCGGCGGGGTCGAGTATCTGAACTACGCGAACTATAACTACCTCGGAATGGCCGGCGATCCGCGCGTCTGCGAGCGCGCGAAAGAGGCGATCGACCGCTATGGCACGTCGGCATCGGCAAGTCGCATGGTGGCGGGAGAGCGCCCGGTGCAGCGCGAGCTGGAAGCCGCGCTCGCGACGTTTTACGAGGTCGACGACTGTGTCGTGTTCGTCAGCGGTCATGCAACCAACGTGACGGTGATCGGCTCGCTATTCGGCCCGGGCGATCTGATCGTGCACGATTCTCTCGCGCACAACAGCATCGTGCAGGGCGCGCAGTTGAGCGGCGCGAAACGACTGAGCTTTCCGCACAACGACTGGCAAGCGCTCGACGCGCTGCTCGCGCGCGTGCGGCACGATTACAGGCGCGTCCTGATCGCGATCGAGGGCCTCTACAGCATGGATGGCGATATCCCCGAGCTCGCGCAGTTCGTCGATATCAAGCGCCGGCATGCGGCGTTTCTGATGGTCGATGAAGCGCATTCGCTCGGCGTGCTGGGCGAGCGGGGCAAAGGCGTGCGCGAGCATTGCGATGTCGCAAGCGGCGACGTCGACATCTGGATGGGCACGCTGAGCAAGACGCTGGCCGGCTGCGGCGGGTTCATCGCCGGTTCGCAGGCATTGATCGACATCCTGCGGCATCTCGCGCCGGGCTTTCTGTACAGCGTGGGTCTCGCTCCCGCGTTGGCGGCGGCGGCACTCGCGGCGCTCGAATGCATGGCCGCGGAACCCGAGCGGGTGACGCGACTGCGCGCACGCGGGCAGCAGTTTCTCGACGAAGCGCGCGCTGCGGGATTCGATACCGGCAAGAGCGCGGGATATGCGGTTATTCCGATCATTACCGGCAGCACGCTGAAAGCCGCGCAATGGGCCAACGCGATGTTCGCGGACGGCATCAACGTGCAGCCGATTTTCTATCCGGCGGTCGAGGAAAAAGCGGCGCGTCTGCGATTTTTCATCTGCTCGACGCACGAGCCGGAGCAGATCAGCCGGACCATTGCGGCACTTAAACGTCTGCCTCGCTGACGCCACCACAACAACACTTATCTCACCATGTACGCCGTAGAACCCGCAAGCGCGAGTGCATTTCCTTGCGACAACGAACCGGTCTCGCTGCGCTTTCGCTCCGCGCGCGCGGAAGACGCGAAAGCGTGCGCGCCGTTGATTTTCGCGTCGGGTGTGCGCGAATTCAGCTTCTTTCTCGGCGAACCGGCCGATACGTGCGTCGCATTTCTGGCCTTTGCGTTCGCGTCGAAATCCGGACGCTTTTCGCATCGGCGTCATCGTGTGGCCGTACATTCGGACGATCGGCCGCTCGCGGTGCTGGCGCTGCATGATGGGCGTGGCACGTGGCTCGACGATCCGCATGCCGCACTGATGCTGCTGCGGTTTTTCGGCGTGCGCCGCACGCTCCGGATGCTGTTGCGCGGGCTCGTTCTGGAAAGCGAGTTGCCGGCGCCGAAGTCGTCGCAAACGCTGATCGCGCATTGCGCGACGTTCGAGCCGATGCGTGGTACGGGGGTGTTCAGCGCGCTATTTGCCGATGCCATGCGCACGGAGGCGACGGCCGCGCAAGGACGTGGCGCCGCGAGCAGCGAAAGCCGGCGGCAGATCGTGCTCGACGTGCTGGTCAGCAATACGCGCGCCTACGATTTATACCGGCGCCTCGGCTTTGTCGAGTTGCCGCGCCGTGCTCCGGTTTCGCAGCGCCTGCCACGTGAGCTGGAATCGGTTCGGCTGGAGTGGGCCGGCAAGGATTGATGAGGGTCCCGTGCGAGGCAGACACGGACGTTACGATGCAGTCGATTCACGAAAACATACAAGGAATGAAATCATGCATATCCATCCAGTGATTCTTTGCGGCGGCAGCGGCACGCGGCTGTGGCCGATGTCGCGTGGGGGATATCCGAAGCAGTATCTGAAGCTGACCGGGGAGCATACGCTGGTTCAGCAAACCGCACTGCGATTGGGCGGCATTGCCGATATCGTCACGCCTATCGTCGTCACGAACAACGAGCAACGCTTTCTCGTGGCCGAACAATTGCGTCAGGTCGACGTGACCTCGTCGGCAATCGTGCTCGAACCCGTGAGCCGCAATACCGCGCCGGCGATTGCCGCCGCGGCGCTGCTCGCGCTGCGTGACGGGCCGGACGCGTTGCTGCTCGTGCTACCGTCCGATCATGTGATCGCCGGTGAGGCGGCCTTCGTCAAGGCGGCGGAAGCCGCGGCGCATATCGCGAAAGACGGACGTCTCGTTACGTTCGGTATTACGCCAACCGAGCCGCATACCGGCTATGGCTACATTCGCGCCGGCGCGCCGCTGATCGACGACGCAGCGGTGTTCGCGGTCGACTCGTTCGTCGAAAAGCCCGACGCTGCCACCGCGCAGCGTTTTATCGACGATGGCCGCTATTACTGGAACAGCGGCATGTTCATGCTGAAGGCGTCCACGTATCTGGAAGAACTGCGGCGCTATGAACCCGACATCGCGCGGCAGGCTGAGCTTTCGCTGCAGGCCGCGCAGCAGGATAGCGATTTCGTGCGGCTGGATGCCGGCGCGTTTGCGGCATGCCCGAATATTTCCGTCGACCACGCCGTGATGGAGAAGACCGACCGCGCGGCCGTGGTCGCGGTTGCCGACCTCGGCTGGAACGATATCGGTTCGTGGACCGCGCTGGCCGATATCGCCGCGCTTGACGCGCAGAACAACGCACTGATCGGCGACGTGCTGACAGATTCAGTGAGCAATTCGTATATTCGCGCCGAGCATCGGCTGGTGGCCGCGATCGGTCTGGAGAACATCGTCATCGTCGAGACCGCGGATGCCGTGCTGGTGGCGCATCGCGACAAGGCGCAGGAGGTGAAGAAGATCGTCGCGCAACTGAACGAGATGGGGCGCCACGAGTCGGTCACGCATCGCCGGGTGGTGCGGCCATGGGGTTCCTATGAGGGCATCGACAACGGCGATCGTTTCCAGGTCAAGCGCATTATTGTCAGCCCGGGGGCGCAACTGAGTCTGCAGATGCATCATCATCGCGCGGAACATTGGATCGTCGTCAAGGGTACTGCGCTCGTCACGAATGGCGACAAGGAAATCATCCTGACCGAGAACCAGTCGACCTACATCCCGCTCGGCGTCACGCACCGGCTGATGAACCCCGGCAAGATTCCGCTCGAACTGATCGAGGTGCAGTCGGGCGCTTATCTTGGCGAGGACGATATCGTACGGTTTGAAGATACTTACGGGCGTGTGGCAAAGGCTTGATGCCGGCCCAACGAACTTTGTCGAACTGCCGAGGCGCAAGCCACGCTCGCTGCGTCTGCCAGTGGCATTGGAATCGGTGCGCATGCGCTTCGAAACGCGTGAATGATTTCGGGCAGTAGACGTGCCTGAAGTTTCACGGCAGGCAAACGCCGTTGATGCTTTCTTCATGAAGTGAGCGTGGCATATCAGGAAGGGCAGGGTTATGGATATACTGATAAAGGAAATCTGCACGCTTATCCATTACTCAGCCCCCCGCTCTATCTCCCGGAGAATGCATGTCCCAGTCCAACCCGGTCGACTACACCGACGCATCGCCTGAAGTCAAAGCCGTCTACGACGACATCAAGCAGATGCGCCAGGTCGACGACGTGAACAACTTCTGGAAGTACATCGCTCAACATCCGCCGACGCTCGCGCGCACGTGGGACAGTCTGAAGGAGGTCATGGCGCCCGGCACGCTCGATCCGCTCGTCAAGGAGCTGTTGTACGTCGCGGTCAGTGTGACCAATAACTGTGGCTACTGCGTCGCGAGTCACACGGCGGCAGCGCGTCGCGCAGGCATGACCGACGAGATGTTCGGCGAACTGCTCGCGATCGTCGGCATGGCCAACGAAACCAATCGGCTCGCGGTCGGCTATCGTGTGCCGATCGATCCGGCCTTCGAATAAGCGTGTGAAGCGCACGCGGCGGCCGGTTCACGCGAGACGGGCCGCAGCGATTGCGTTGCTGCGCGCGCCAGTACTACGCGCGGTGTTCGCAGTGGCGCTCACAATGGCACGGTGTGCCTCGGCTGTGGGTAGCAAATCGGCGTACGGACCGGCCCGCAGCCGGGATGTCCTGGCGGGCAGGGGTTCCCGTGCGGCGGGACGCGCATCGGCGGCGGCTCGTTGTGACACCAGTTGGGCTCTGCGCGTTTGAAGCATGCGTTGCTGCCGCGTACGGTTTGCGCGTCGGCGCGGTCGGGTTCGTCGCAGCGCGACAGGTCGCCAGGGATGAGACTCGTCATGAGTCGAACCGCCAACACCTCGACATATCAGCAAACCACCAAACCAGCCGATCACCCGCGGACCCACTCCGCCAGCAATCCGGGCAACTCGGCCATATCCGTGAACACCCGCACGACCCCCGCGCCATGCAACGCGGTTGCGCTGCTATGCGCCAGGTGCGACGGGCAGTAACCAAACACCGTCGCACCCGCCGCGACTCCGGCAGTCGCACCCGTCACCGTATCCTCGATCACCGCGCAGCGTTGCGGGTCCACGCCGAGCGCCGCGGCCGCCGCGAGATACACGTCGGGAAACGGCTTGCTGCGCGGCATCTCGTGACCGCTGAAGATGCGCCCTTCGAAGCAGTCGAGCATGCCGGCCTTTGCGAGCTGCAACTCGACCTTGACGCGGTCCGCACCCGAGGCGACCGCAATGCGTCCATCGAGCGTTTCATGGAGCGAACGCACCACCGCGCCCGCGCCGGCGATCGCCTGTAATTCGTCGTCGAGTGCCGCGTTGCGCCGCGCGCGGAACTGCATGAGCCAGTCGGTGGTGATCGCGAAGCCGGTGCGTGCCTCGATCAGCGGGGCTTCGTCCTTGACGGCTTTGCCGACGAAAATGCGCATCGTCTCTTCGACGCTCAGGTGCCAGCCAAGCTCGCTGAGCATCTCGGTGAGCACGCGGTTCGTGATGGGTTCGGAGTCGACGAGCACGCCGTCGCAATCGAAGAGCACGGCATCGAAGGGGAAATCGGCCATCGGGCAGTGTAGGGAAAAGAGTCGCTGAAGCGGCAAGGATACCGTACCGGCCATTTCCCGCGAATCGGGCGACGGATTTCTCCCGCCACCGCGTTCAAGCAGAAACGGCGCCGTTTTCAGGCTCCGGCTCTTTCTGGTCCTTTGGGGAGAAACCGACATGACCTCGAATCGCATCGCCCGCCTACTGGGCTCCACGCTCGCCGCCGCGTTGTGCTGTGCCGCCACGCTGACGGCCGCGCCCGCCAGCGCCGAAATCATCATCGCGCCGATGGCGCCGCCGCCACCGCGCGTCGAAGTCGTTCCCGCGCCGCGGGCGGGCTATGTATGGGATCAGGGCCACTGGCACTGGCGGTACGGCCGTTACGTGTGGGCGCCGGGGTACTGGCGGCCGGTTCGCGTCGGCTATCACTGGGTGCCCGGGCATTGGGTGCAGCGTGGTCCGAACTGGCGCTGGGTCGAGGGGCATTGGGCCTGAGCATTGGACTTGAGTCTTGCGGCTGTGTCACCGCTTCCCATAACGTGCTGCGCGTTTGTCGACGCGAAGCCTCATTCAGTCACTGAGGCAGGTTTGCCATGAAAATACTCGTGATGATTGTGCTGGCGGTCTCGCTCGCCGGCTGTGTGGTGTACCCGGCGCGGCCGGCTTATTACCGGCCGGGGATCGTCGTATATTGACCGGGTTGACGGAACAGCACGCGGCGCATGAAGCGGTACAAGGCGTGGTACCAGGCGCAGTACAAGGCGCGGCGCAACGAGCGAAGGAGCGGCGGCGAGTGAACGATCTTCATGCAGTGAGACGGTCCGTGCCAACCCGCGTCATGTCGCGCTGGAGCGCCGCGCCTTGAGCGAAGCCCCACCCGATCCCGACGCCGAGCTGATCGCCCAGGTCGGCCGCGAGGAGCCCGGCGCGGTTCGCTCGCTCGTCGCGCGCAAGCTGCCGCGGCTGCTCGCGCTCGCCACGCGCATGCTCGGCGATCGCATGGAAGCGGAGGATGTCGCGCAGGAGGTGTTCGTGCGAATCTGGAAGCAGGCGGCGCGCTGGCGCGAGGGCGAGGCGAAATTCGACACATGGATGCATCGCGTCGCGCTCAATCTCTGCTACGACCGTCTGCGCGGCCGGCGCGAAGACCCGAACGACGAACTGCCCGACATGGCCGATCCCGCCGCGCCGCCCGAGGCCCGGCTCGAGGCGCGCGCCGAGAGCGAGCGGGTTCGCGCGGCGCTTGCCGCGTTGCCGGCACGCCAGCGCGAGGCGCTCGTGCTGACCTACTACCAGGAAATGTCGAACCTCGACGCGGCCGCCCTGATGGGCGTCAGCGTCGATGCGCTGGAAAGTCTGCTGGCCCGCGCGCGCCGCAATCTGCGCACTCAACTGGCCGGCGGCAGTGGCCTTGGCAAGGACAAGTCATGACACCC